>JAKBCQ010000391.1 GCA_021807585.1 Planctomycetota bacterium
TAACTGACGTTGCTCGCGAGCCATTCAACGTCGATTCCCGCCGTATCGGCGATCGCAGGGGTCGTCGTTTTGGGAACGTCGCGGGTGCCGGTCGCGGTCGCCATCGGTTTCGGAGGGCCTCGCTTGGTGAGTGATCGATCCTCAGAGATTCAGCATAGCAAATTCCAACGCGGCGCTCACTCCCCTCTAAATCGTCGGTAATCCGATAAAGTTATGCTAGAACTTAATATTAATAAAAATCTGAAACATAATGTATCTCTATAATAATTACTCGTTTGATTTTAAGTATCAAAAATCCTGGATTCGATCGGCCCCTCTTGAATTTCGCAGACACCGCGTACAATTCAAGACGATGTCGTTTCTGATCGGGCTCGGGAACGCCGAGTTCGAGCGTTCGGGCCGCTTCGCTCGGGTTTTTCGCGGGCGCCGCGCATGATATCGAGTTGTCTCCGAGCGTTTATGCCGGCATGCATCCCCGCCGCGTCTCGCCGTTCGGCGCGCGGTTTGCAAGGGATATCACCGAAGCGACGGCGGTCGCGGGCGTGCTCAATCGAGCGCCTTTCACCGCGAACATCGGGAATGCCGTCGCGTCCGCGTCGTATCGCGCCTTCGTCCCGCGGAGTTGGAAACCCGCGTCGACGACCGTCTTCGTTCGCGTGCGATCGACGCTTCACGGATCGATATCGTCGAGAACATGGATCGTTTGTTCTCTGAATCGATCGCTCCCTCTCAAATCAGAGACCGAGCGACGTCATCGCTTAAAGGATGCAACCCATGAAGAAAACGATTTACGCGGCTTGCGCGCTATTCGTTTCAGTCGGGATCGTCGCCGCGTCGTCGAACCTCGTTCGCGCCGCGGATTCGATCGAGAAATCGCCTCCCGCAACAACGTATATTTACGTCAAGACAGACAACGCCGCGCGGCTCCGCGAGGCCTTCCGAGGCTCGCAATTCGCCCGCGCCTGGGCCGATCCCGCTTTCGCCCCCTTCAAAGACGAGCTCAAGGCGAAGGTCGCGCCGATCGACGAGATCGCCAAACAAAATCTCGCAATGTCGATCCACGAGATCTGGGAACTGCCCCGTACGTATGTCTCGCTCGCGGTGATCGATCGGGTCGTCCCAGGTTCCGACGACGCGATTCTTTTCTCATTTGAAGCCGGAGCGAACGCCGCCAAAACGACGGCGCTCCTGACAAACCTCGAGAAACGCCTCGTGGAACAGGGCGCCGCCGCGTCGACTCAAACCGTCGACGGATCGACGATTCATATCCTGAGACTCCCCAAATCGAAAATCAACGCGCAACCCGCGCCCAACGGAGTTCAACCCGCGCCCAACGGAGTTCAACCCGCGCCCAACGGAGTTCAACCCGCACCCAACGGAGTTCAACCCGCGCCCAACGGAGTTCAACCCGCGCCCAACGGAGTTCAACCCGCGCCCAACGGAGTTCAGTCGCCCAGGTTGAACGCGCAGAAACTTGAGCCGATGATCGTGTGGGTCGATCGTGGCGGATGGATCAATATCTGCAACGATCTTCCCACGCTCACCTCGGTTCTGTCAGGCCGTGCGAGCCAACAGCATACGCTCGAGCAATCCGACGGCTACAAAGCGACGATGGCCAAGCTTGGCGGCGAGGGGGGCCTCATGTGGTATGTCGACCTTGCTCGCCTTGGTTCAAAAATCAAAGACCGAGCCGCGGCTCGTAAGTCCAACTCCGGCGATCGCGTCACCGCGTTCTTTGACGCCGTGGGGCTGACCGGAATGAAAGAGATCGGGGGACGTCTGACATACGACGAACATGATTACGATTGGATCTCGCGGACGAGCGTTTCAACCGGAGGCGCTTCGAAGGGAATCGTCGGCCTGTTCCATCAGGCGCGAGTCGGGCTCACCCCCCCCGATTGGGTCCCCGCGTCGGCTTCGTATTATCGGTCGATCGCCTGGAACAAAAACGTCACGGCGAAGGCCTCGCAAGAGCTCCTCGCCGAACGCAACCCCAAATTTTATGAGAAGATTCAGAAAGGCGTCACGCTCTCAGACGGTCGCAAGATCGACTTCGAAGGCGACTTTGTCAAACCCTTGGGAGATCGCATGACCGTGGTCGCAGAGGCGAGCAAACCGGGGGATTCCGCCCTCCCGCGCGTCATGATCGCCGTCGATCTTGAATCGCCCGGCGATTTCGAGAAGACGCTTGATAAATTGTTTACATGGTTGAAAGTGAGACCGAGGACGAGAAGTATTCAAGGGATGACGATCCATGATTTCGATCTCCCGCGCTTCCTGGCTCGGAACAAACCCGGCGTCGAACCGTCGTCGATGAGCGTCTCGGTCGCACGCGAGACGTTGTTCCTCGCGTTCGATTCGGCGATGCTTGATGACGTTTTGCAAGGTGGCGCGGCGCTCAAAGACAACGCCTCGTACAAGGCGCTCGCCGCCAAAATGCCCGAAGGAGCGAGCACGGTTGAATTCCTCCGTCCCGACGAACGCTTCAAAGAGGGATACAACTCGATCCGAGCGGGGAAATGGCGCGCCGACGAACCCGTCTTGGGTTTCTTCATCCCCGATTTTGAAAGCTTCGTCGATCTCTCAAAACTCCCCGATTACCAGGTGATCGCCAAATACCTCCGACCGATCGGAGGATACGCCACGATCGAACCGAACGGCGCCTCGTCGACCCTCTTCACCCTCCGCGATTCAACACGCTGATTCGTCGCCGTCGACTTCAACAATCAGGCGGATTCCGTCGTTTTCATACGGCGGAATTCGCCTCTTTCTTTAAATATTATATGTTTATTATTTAGATACAATTGGAAAAAATATTAAAGAATCAAACATTCTTTTGAGCGTTGTTTCGGATGATCGCGTCGCCGCGGCGAGTCGAAATCTTCGCGGGTCGGCGGATTGTGGGTTCGACCGATTGGATCGGCACAAGCCACTTGCCCGAGTGCGGGTGGGTTGTGTCTAATCGCGGATCTTAGCGACCGGGCCGACGCGTTTCCATCCGGCTCGCGCGAATTTCCCTGGAATTCGGTACGAAGAAGTCCTTGAATCCTGTCGACCGGGAGGGTCGGAAGGGATCGTTAAGTGTCGATCCCGGGGTTGGACGGCGGCGAGGAGACGTTGAGGAGGCTTTGTCGATGCGATTTCGGCGAGAATTGACGGTCGGATTTTTGATGTTCGGAGCGATCCAATTGGGGATGGCTCATTCGACGTTCGCCCAGGAGGCGACTCCCAAGGCCGAGGCCGCGCCCGTCGCCGCCGCCGAATCGGCGGCGCCCGCGGCTCAATCCGCCGCGGCGGAGAGTTTTCGCTACTTTAGCTTCATGACCGATTCCAACTTCCGCACCGAGGAAAAGGTCGCGCTCATACTCACTTTGGTGGTGGCGTTCGCAGGGCTCGTTTACGCGGGTTCGCTCGTCTTTCAGGTGTTGGGCGCCGATCAAGGCACCGAAAAGATGAGAATGGTCGCCAAAGCGATCCGCCAGGGAGCGAACGCGTATCTCGCAAGGCAGGCGAAGGCGATCGTCGGTCTTGTGTTCATACTCGCCGCGATCATGTACTTTTCGACCGAGGAAGCGGGGCATGTGAAGATCGGTCGCGCCTCGGCGTTCGTCATGGGAGCGACTTTCTCATGGCTGGTCGGATTCGTGGGGATGAGCCTCGCCGTGCGCGGTAATTTACGCGTCGCCGCCGCCGCTCGAACAAGCTACGGCTCGGCGCTCCAACTCGGCTACCGCACCGGGACGATCACCGGGATGCTCACCGACGGACTAGGATTGTTGGGCGGGACCGCGATCTTCATGGCCTACGGCGAACAAGCGTACGAAATCCTCCTCGGCTTCGGCTTCGGCGGAACACTCCTGGCGCTCTTCATGCGCGTCGGCGGCGGGATTTACACCAAGGCCGCCGATGTCGGCGCCGACCTCGTCGGCAAAATCGAAGCCGGAATCCCCGAGGACGACCCCCGCAACGCAGCCACGATCGCCGATAACGTCGGCGATAATGTGGGCGATTGCGCCGGAATGGCCGCCGATATCTTCGAAAGCTACGAAGTCACGATCGTCGCCGCGATGATCCTCGGTTACGCAAGCTTCGGCCACAAAGGCGTCATCTTCCCCTTGCTCGTCCGAGCGATCGGCGTCATCGGGTCGATCTGGAGCACGTCGCGCGTCAAAGCCAAACCCGATAGCACCAGCGACGACGCGCTCCATTCGGTTCACAACGGCTTCGTCATGGGTTCGATCGTCAGCGTCGTCGGCTTCGTGATCCTCGGCCTCTTTTATCTTCACTTCAACGACGATTACGTCCGCAAATATCCTCAATCACAATACGGTTACACCCTCGACGCCGATTACATCAAGGCGCGCGACGCCGAACAGGCCGGGCTCGACGCCGACGCCAAACTCG
>JAKBCQ010000392.1 GCA_021807585.1 Planctomycetota bacterium
ATCCACGCACTCGCTCGCGCTTCGTGCTTGTATTACAAATCTATTCGCATATGTAATCTCCATACCGAAGGAAACGGAAAAGCGCCACATGAAAACGCGCAAGCGAGGGGAATTATTCTATAATATTAGGTTATTTTAAATAAAACAAAAAAACCCTCGCTTGCGCGTCGGGTTAGTGAACACATGAACCCTTCACCACCCTCCCCGCATGCGGGGAGGGTTAATGTATGCTTATCCGCGTTTGCAAAGCTTCGATCACGAAGAAATCACCTTGATCGACTCCAAGAATCTCCCGTTACACCCCGACGGGCTTGGGCGCGGCGGGTTTGCTCGCCGCGGGGGCGGGTGTGGGCGCCGCGGTTAGACCCTTCTGGAGCCGTTGCTGCTTCTTCTTCGCCACCTTGTTCCGCTCGGCGATCTCCTCGGCGCTCTCCCACGCCTCGGGATGCGTCTTCGAATAATACTCGCTCGAAACCAGCAAATCCTGCAGGCTGTAGACGTGCGTCTGATGCCGCTCGTAATTCGACAATTCAAAATTCTGATCCATCTTGATCGCATCAAACGGACAGTATTCCGAGCAAAGCCCGCAATTCATGCAGACATCCATATCAATGAAGAATTCGCGAGGCTGGGGATACGGCTCGCCGTGGTGCGTCTCGGCCTTGGACATCCAGATGCATTGCGGCGGGCATACCTTGGCGCAGATGTTGCAGCACGTGCACCGAACGTAGCCGTCTTCCTGGTCGTAGATCAACACCGGCAATACACGAAACCGCTCGTAAACGGGAAGCCGTTCGTCGGGATATTCGACCGTGAAAACCCCCGAGGTTTTGGAGTCTTGCGTAACGGTCGGCGGCTTCTCGCCGTTGCGGTCGAAGAAGTCGAACCAAAACGTTCCCCCGCCGCGCCGTTTCAATCCCCGACCGGCGCGAATATCGACCCAGAACGTCAGCAGGAACCGCCGCAGTGTGATAAAGTGCCCGCGAATCAGATGTTGACCGATGTCCATGTCTTCTCCAACAGTCGTTTCAATGGGAACGAATTCACCCGATGAACGAATCCGGGACCGCACAGCCTATCTTCTCGCCTTGCTTCGTCGCGGGGGGATCGGCCCGAGCGGCCGGGCCGATCGACGAATCCGTCTCGCTTACCGTCAACGATCGACTTCGCCCAGGACGATGTCGAGACTTCCCAGAATCCCCACGACGTCGGCGACGGTGTGCCCCAGACACATCTTCTCCAGAGCCGTCAGGTTGATGAAGCTCGGGCTCCGCACGTGATACCGATACGCCGTCGACGAGCCGTCGGCCACCACATAATAACCCAACTCCCCCTTGGGATTCTCAACCCTCGAATACGCCTCACCCGCCGGAACCTTGATCTGATAGCTCTTCTTGCCGGGAAGAATCGGGCCTTCGGGAAGATCACGCAACGCTTGCTTAAGAATCTTCACGCTTTCACGCATCTCGATCAAACGCACGTAATACCGATCGTAAAGGTCTCCCTTCGACCCGACGATCACATTGAAATCGAACCGATCGTAAATCGAATAAGGAGCGGCGCGACGCAGATCATAAGCGACCCCCGAGGCCCGCAAAACGGGCCCCGCGGTCGAATAATTGATCGCCTCCTCGCGTGAGAGAACGCCGATCCCGCGGCATCGATCCATCACGATCTCGTTGCGCGAAAGGTAATGATCGAGTTCGTCGATCTTGCCGTCGAGCCGATCGAAGACGATCCCGTGACACCGCTCGACCCAGCCCGGAGGAAGGTCGAACGCGACCCCGCCAAAACGGAAATAATTGCACATCATTCGACTTCCCGCGGCCCACTCGAAGAGGTCGAGTATCAGCTCGCGCTCCTCGATCGCGTAAAGCGCGGGGGTGAAAAACGCGCCAAGGTCGTTGAGCAGGAAGCCGATCGACCACATGTGGCTGGCGATCCGCGTCAGCTCGGCCATGATCACGCGGATGTACTCGGCCCGCTCGGGAGGCTTGGCGTCGTCCCCCATCAATTGCTCGACCGCGAGCGCGTAACCGAAGTTGTTCCCCATGCTCGTCAGATAATCGAGCCGATCGGTGAACGGGAAATTCATCAAAAACGTGTTTCGTTCGCCGATTTTCTCATGATTGCGATGCATGTACCCCATGACGGGCTTGAGTCCGACAATCGTCTCACCATCGACGCGTAAATTCATCCGGAACACGCCGTGCGTGCTGGGATGCTGAGGCCCCATGCTGATGATGAACTGATCGGTGTCGAGCTCGCTGATCTCGACCCCCGCGGGCATGAAATTCTTCCCCTTGGTGTCGTCGGCGGCGACGAGCGAATTCCAATCGTTGTAATCTTTGGGAACCTTGAGATTCGTCCCGTAGGGATTGATCTCCTCGGCTCGAAAATGCCTGCCGTCCTCAACGCGACTATCAAAAACCTTCGTCGGCCCCTCGTAATAAGGCTCGAGAAAATCTTTCCGCAGCGGGAAATACGCGTACCCGTCCCACATCAAAATACGCTTGAGTTCGGGATGTCCAGTGAACTGGATTCCCATCATATCGTAAACTTCGCGTTCCTGGAAATCGGCGCCGCGCCAGATCGAGACGACCGAGGGGAGTTCGCCTTTTCCCTCGGCCTCGTCGACGCGAACCCGCAGCGCGATCACCTTGCCGGGATCGATCGTACTATCGAGCTGATAAGAGACCTCGATGCAATCCTCGTAATGAACACTTTGCAGGCTGGCGAGATAATCGTAGCGAATCGAGTTCTCATCGCGCAAATAGCGGCAAACGTCGATCAATTTGGCCGCTGGGATCAGCAGCCCCGCTTGGACGATCGTCGCGGTTCCGCCGCCGAATTTTTGGTCGAGCCGATCGGCAAGCTGCTTGAGCGGTTCGTCTCCGAGCCAAACGAGAGTCGGTTTGGCCTCGGCCTTTTTGGGCTTTTTCGCTCCCGGTTTGGCGGAAGGTTTGGCGGGCTCGGCGGGCGCCTCCGCCGAAGCGCCGTCGGTCGCGGCCGCGGCTTGCGATTTGGCTCGAATCAGGTCGATCTTGCTCGGCGCCTTGGGAGCGGCGGCGGGAGCGGACGACGATTCCGCCGCGACGACCTCGGGTTGCGGAGCGGGAATCTTGGCGGGCTTGGGAAGATTCGCCTCGTGCGCCTCCATCAAACCCATCGCGGTCTTCTCGGCGGTCGCCTCGAGCAGTCGGAGGTCGATCAGATCGGGACCGAGGACCGGAACGGGGACCTCGCGATCGAGCGCCTCCTGATACCACGGCGTGCGCATGTCTTTCTCGCGACCGGGGAGCAGAAGCGACCCCTTCTCGCCGTCGATCTTCTTTTGCAGCATGATCACGCCGTTGAGCAAAGCCTGCGGCGTGGGAGGACAGCCGGGGATATAAACATCAACGGGAAGGTATTTGTCGATCCCGGAGACGACGTTATACCCTTCTTTGAAGGGCCCGCCGCCGGTGGCGCAGGCGCCCATCGAGATGACGTACTTCGGCTCGGGCATTTGATCGTAGAGGCGGGCGATCATCGGCATCATCGTTTTGGTGACGGTGCCCGAAACGATCATGACGTCGGCCTGGCGGGGCGACCCGCGGAAGACCTCGGCGCCGAACCGCGCGATATCGAACCGGCTCGACGCGGTGCAGATCATCTCGATCGCACAACACGCGAGGCCGAATCCCAGCGGCCACAAGCTCGACCGACGACCCCAGTTGTAGAAGGTGTCGATCATATCAAGAAATTTCGGCCAATTTGTCACCAGGACGTGCTGTTCGAGCTCTTTTTGAAGCACGGGATCAATGGTCGTGCTCCACTCGGGACGATAGATCGACGCTGTCGTCATGGCTCTCGGTTCTGGTAAGGGGAATGGGCGAATCAATTCCAGAAGGTCGGCGACGGTCGGGGGGTCGGTCGACTAGACCGATGGGTCCGCTCCACCTCACGTCGCTTATCCTAATAAGGTCTTTCGCTCGGTTCCAGTGGTCGGTCGCTCGGTTCGACGAAAACTCGAAAAATCGCGGTCATTCCCCGAGGTCGCTCGCTCGGTCGATCGAAGCGGCGGGCAAGGCGATTTCGACCCCCGCCGCGATCGCATGGCTCGCTCGAATCGATCCCGCCACTTTCCGCCGGCTACCGCCCTGGACATAATAAAAACATGGATAAACCCCGCCTTCAAATGACCGTCACGGGGATGCTGGGATTGGTCGCGTGCGTCGCGGTCAATCTTTGGCTTTTCCGTCTCGGCCCGCTCCTGGGCATCCTCGGTTTAAACGTAACCAAACATGTAGTTATCGCCTATCTTTGTCACGTCGTCGGGGTCGACAAACAGAAACCGAAATCGGTCGCGGCGTCCGCCGCTCCGCCGAATGGATGAAGGGCGCGGCGGACCAAGATCCGC
>JAKBCQ010000393.1 GCA_021807585.1 Planctomycetota bacterium
GTGGTGAAGGTAGGGACAGGGGTGCTCACGCGTCCCGAAGGGTCGCTCGATCTCGACCGGATCGACCGACTCGTCGACCAGATCGGAGCGCTCATGGATCGCGGCAAACGCGTGGCGCTCGTCAGCTCGGGCGCGGTGGGCGCCGCGATCGGCGAACTCAACCTCGCGGGTCGACCCGATAACCTCCCGCAACTCCAGGCCGCCGCGGCGATCGGTCAATCGTACCTGATGCGCGCCTACAACGAATCGTTCCGCAGACTCGGCAAACACGCCGGTCAACTTTTATTAACACATGATGATTTCGACGACCGCTCGCGCTATCTCAACACGCGGAACACGCTCCGCGCCCTGTTCGAGTGGAACGCGATCCCGGTGATCAACGAAAACGATACGATCAGCGTCGCGGAGATCAAATTCGGTGATAACGATCGGCTCGCGGCGATGGTGGCGAACCTGCTCGAATCGCCTCTGCTCGTGATCCTCAGCGTCGTCGACGGGCTCTATACAACCGACCCGGTCGCCGACCCCTCGGCCGAAGTCGTCCCTCTCGTTCCCAGGATCGACGAATCGACCCTCGGCGCGGCGGGTTCAAGCCGCAGCAAACTCGGGACGGGCGGAATGCAAAGCAAGCTCCTCGCGGCTCGGCTTGTTACACGTGCGGGGGGCTCGGTGATCGTCGCGTCGGGACGCGAGCCCGATACCCTCACGCGGATCCTCGCGGGCGAACGCGTGGGGACGCTCTTTTTGGCTCAAGGACGATCGCACGGGGCGCGACATCGCTGGATCGGATTAACCGCTCGGCCGCGCGGCTATTATGTCGTCGATTCAGGAGCGCGCGACGCGCTCGTTCAAGGGAATAAAAGCTTGCTCGCGATCGGTGTCGTCGAGGTTTCGGGACGGTTCGGCAAAGGAGACGTCGTCGGCGTGCGCGATCGCGACGGATTCGAATTCGCCCGCGGCCTGACGAATTACGATTCGGCCGACGCCGCCAAAATCCAGGGCCTCCGCGCCGACGACGCCCGGATCGCGCTCGGCGCCGCCCCCTACGCCGAACTCGTCCATAAAGATAATTTAGTGCTTATTAATTGATGTTTATCTCTCTTTAACATAGAGATTCTCCGACGTTCTAGAGCCTCGATGGATCGCGTAGCCGTCGCATTCGGTTCGTCGGATCGATCGAAGCACAACCAAGCGTTTCTTTCATCGATATAACCGTGATGAATCCCGATAAGATCGAGGAGCAGGCGGCGAAGGCGATCGCGACCCGGACGTTGAAGGCGTCGGCGAGCAGTCCCGAAAGCAAGGCGCCGAGAGCATATCCGCTATCTCTCCAAAGGCGATAAACTCCGACGATCGAGGCTCTCCGCATGGGATTCGCCTTATCCGATACCGCGGCGATCAGTGTGGGATAAACGGCGGCCGTGCCCAGCCCCAAGAACACGGAGCCTGCGATCCAGAACGAGATGCTCTTGCCGCCCGCGAACGCCGCCATACCCAAAGCCTGTGTCGTCAATCCCACGACGATCAAGCCTTTCCGTCCCCAACGATCGCTCAACACTCCCGTTGCAAGCTGCCCAAACCCCCAAACTCCCGGATAAATCGCGACCAAAAGAGCGACCTGTTGAATCGATAATCCCGCCGCCGAAAAAAGAAGCGGCAATAGCCCCCAGGCGATCCCGTCGTTCAAGCGAGTAGCCATACCCGCCTGGCAAGCTGCGAACATATCTCGATCTCGCCAGGTCGTTTGAAATAATATGCTCATAAACGATTCAGATGAGCAAAGTCGATCGCCGGTTCTCTCGGAAATGTCACTACTTTGCGCGATCTCGTCAGAGGCTTTCCGATCGCGGTTTTTCTTGGAAGCGTCGGTCGGATGCGTTTCGGCGACGAGAAAAAGCGATAACGTAAGGCCGAGAATCACACAGATCACTCCCGTGACAAAAGGCCAAGGACGCAGTCCGTAGGCCGTCGCGAGATAGCCTGTGAGGAGGGCGATCGCCGAGAGGGCTACATATCCCGCGCACTCGTTCAATCCCATGGCCAATCCGCGGCGGCGGGGACCGACGATATCGATCATCATCACGACCGTCATCGACCAGCAGAGCCCCTGGTTCAACCCCAACAACACGTTCGCGAACACGACCCAACTCCATTTGGGCGCCGCCATGATTAAGAAGGGGACGGGCAAGCCGATCACCCATCCCGAGATCAAGACCGCGCGCCTGCCGAAGCGGTCCGCGAGATATCCCGCGAACAGATTCGTCACGGCCTTAACGATTCCAAAACTGATGATAAAGGTAAGAATAACCGATCGGGATATCAGCTTAAAATCACGTTCGGCGATGAGCGGAAGCAGAGTTCGTTCCATTCCCACCATCGATCCCACGAAAGCGTTGACGACCATCAGCACGAGGAACGGTCGCCACGCCGCTTTATTTGGAAGTTCAACACTCCCGCCGCCGCGCGCCCAGGCGTCCATCCCTCCTTCGAGCGAATACGCTTCAAAACCACGTGTTCGAAGCCTTTCGGCGGCGGCGAGGCTAGATCGACCCGATTCGCAAACGGTCACGACGCGAGCGCCTACAGGCAAGCCGACGTTTGCAAGCGCGTCGGGGTCTTGGAAACTCAACACATCACGTGGGTTGTAATGAATACTTCCCGGTATGAAACCGCGCGCCCGATCGTTAGGCTCACGGAAATCGAGGATCGTCACGCAAGCGTCTCGATCAAGCCATTCGATCAAAGTCGCGGCGTCGATGATGGTCGTCATCGGCTCTCGATCCTTTCGACCGGGAATCCGAGAGCTTGCCAATCGGGAAATCCGAGTTCGAGGCGGCTCGCGTGGTAACCTTGAGCGATGAGGATCGATATCGCCTGATCGGCGAAAACACAATATGGACCCCGGCAATAGGCGACGATTTCTTTATCTTTGGGGATTTCACCGAGTCGCTTCTCGAGCTCCGTCACGGGAATGGAGCGTGCTCCCGCGATATGGCCGAAGCGGTATTCCGACTCGGATCGGACGTCGAGAACGACGACTCCATTTGTATTGAGCCGATCGCGAAGCTCGACCAGGCCGACGGGTTCGAATGCTTTTCGATCGACAAGAAAGCTACTGACGATCCGCTCGATCTCGCCGATCCGCGCCTCCGCGAGCTTGCGCAACGCTTGCCAGACGTGAAAGACATGCTCATCGGCGATTTTGTAATAAATCGTCACTCCGTCGCGCCTTGTCGTCGCCATCCCGGCATCGCGTAGAATCTGAAGATGTCTTGATGTATTTGATATCGACATCGACGTTTCGCGCGCAAGAGATTCGACGCTCCACTCACCCTGAGCGAGGACGTCCAATAGTTCGAGCCGACGAGCGCTCGCCAAACCGTGACCGACGCGCTCGAACTGCTCGAACAGCCGATCTTTAAACTCGCGCTTCTCATCGCTGTTCATTGATTGACACGTCTCCCTAAATACGACGGTCACACGGTCCGCCGTCGACTCCACGATGTACTTGATTATTCCATTGAATAATGGAATACTACAAGAGTTCGTCCCAAATCGATCCGCTTGAATCTTAAACGGTTGTGTGATCGAAGCGAATCCGAGCCGAGAGGACAAGAGGAATGGATCGGAAAAAACATTGGGATTCGGTTCACGCGCAAAGAGGGGAGACGGAGGTTAGTTGGTATGAGGTTGAGCCGCGGATGTCGCTTGATCTCATTACCGAGTTCGCCCACACGACGGCATGTCGGATCATCGATATCGGCGGCGGAGCATCGGTATTGGTCGATCGACTTCTCGATCTGGATTTCGAGAAAATCGTCGTCCTCGACATCTCCGAAACCGCGCTTGAGAAAGCCAAATCGCGGCTGGGACTCCTTGCCGCGCGGGTTGATTGGATCGTCGCCGATGTGACCGAGACGGCGGAGATCGGCGTGTTCGATGTGTGGCACGATCGCGCCGTGTTCCATTTTTTGATCGACGCGACCGATCGGAAAAAATATGTGGAATTGGCTCTCCGATCGATCCCCGAAGGGGGACGTCTGATCGTCGCGACGTTCGCCGACGACGGCCCGAGGAGGTGCAGCGACCTCGACGTCGTCGGTTATAACGCCGAGTCGTTATCCTCCGAGTTCGGTCCTGGATTTACGCTCATCAAAGAAACGCGAGCGACTCATACGACCCCGTGGGGAAAGCCGCAATCCTTTTTCCACGGTGTCTTTCAACGAGTCGACAACCAATTTATACATAAATAGTATAGAAAGGAGAAGAATCGATGCGAAAAGTTTTTGTATTGAGTTACGGGGTTGCGTGTTATCTCGTTTTTTTGGCCGTGTTTTTATACATGATCGGCTTCGTCGGCGATCTTTTTGCGCCGAAATCGATCGATTCGGGACCGG
>JAKBCQ010000394.1 GCA_021807585.1 Planctomycetota bacterium
GGTTCATTTTGAAATTCGCATCGAAGCCCCGGAGCGTTTCGTCGGTGAGTGTGAAATGATGCGGGCACGCCTCCGCGGTCACGCGAACGCCGCGCCTTTTGCCCTCGCGCACCAGCTCGACCGATCTGGCAGTCGATATATGTTGGATATGAACACGTCCTCCGGTGATTTCGGCGAGTCTGATGTCGCGAGCCACCATGATATCCTCGGCCGCGGCGGGCATACCGGGAAGGCCGAGCCGCATCGACTCGAACCCCTCGTTCATCACCCCTCCGACGGTCAATTCGGGAACCTGGCAATGCTGCATGACGACTCGATCGAACATTTTGGCGTATTCCAGAGCGCGGCGCATGAGCGACGCCGAGGCGACGGGAGCGCCGTCGTCGGTGAAAGCGACCGCGCCCCCGGCGACGAGCCGTCCCAACTCGGCGAGTTCCTCGCCCGCGCGTCCCTTGCTCACCGCGCCCACCGGATAAACGTTCGCTTTCCTCGCCCGCAAGGCCTGCAAGACGACGAACTCGGCCGCGCCCTGAGTATCAATCGCAGGGAGCGTGTTGGGCATGCACGCGACCGAAGTCACCCCCCCGGCGAGCGCCGCGTCGGTCCCCGACGCGATCGTCTCGTCCTCCTCGTTGCCGGGTTCACGCAAATGAACATGAACATCAATAAGACCTGGGCAAACGATCATGCCGCGAGCGTCGACGACGACCTCGGCCTCCTCGATCGCCTCGCCGATCGCCAACACGCGACCTCCGCCGAGCCACAAATCCGCCTCGCGATCGATCCCCCGCGCCGGATCGATCAACCTTCCTCCTCGTATCTGAATCGTCGACATCGTCGAGCCTCCTCACAATTTCCATGCAATCTTATTCAGATACTTATACGCTGAATCGGCGACGCGACGCGCCCGTCGAAGGCGATTCTCGGTGGAGAGGGTCGCACTGCCGGCGGGTCATTCGGCGTGGTGCTCGGCGGTTCGTCCGGGCTTGATCCCCGCGGCGTGAGCCTCGTGCTCGTGTGGATGAGGATGCGTGCGTCCCGACAGAAGATACAAGACCGCCATTCGCACCGCGAGTCCATTCGTCACCTGGTCGAGAATCGCCGAATTCGGTCCGTCGGCCACCTCGGGAGTCAGCTCGACGCCGCGATTGATCGGCCCCGGCGCCAGGATCAACAAATCGGGCTTCGCGACCCGCATCCGCTCGATCGTCATTCCATAAAAATGCAAATATTCCGATACCGAGGGGAACGGAATGAAGCCCTTGTGAATCCGTTCAAACTGGATCCGAAGCGCGTTGACGACGTCCAATCGCGGTAAAACGTCGTCGAGATGATGAGCCACCTCGCACCCCAATCGCTCCATGCTCCGCGGAACGAGCGTGGGCGGACCACAAACAATTACATGAGCGCCAAACTTATTGAGAGCATGTATATTCGATCGCGCAACTCGCGAATGCGCAATGTCCCCCACCAAACCGACGGTCAATCCCTCGATCTTCCCCTTGGCGCGGCGAATCGTCAGTAAATCGAGCAACGCCTGCGTGGGATGTTCGTGCGCGCCGTCCCCGGCGTTGATGATTGAAGCTTTCACATGCTGAGCCAATAGATGTGGCGCGCCGGGGGTCGAATGCCGCACCACGAGCACGTCGGCGCCCATCGCCTCGATATTCTTGGCGGTGTCGATGAACGATTCCCCTTTCGAGAGGCTCGACGTCGCCGCGCTAAAATCTTGGGTGTCCGCCGAAAGTCGTTTGGCGGCGAGACTGAAGCTCGTTCGCGTGCGGGTCGAGTTCTCAAAAAAAAGGTTGAAAACGACCCGCCCCTGAAGCGCGGGAACTTTTTTCCGGCTTCGACTCGAGATCTCCGAGAAGGAATCGGCGGTATCGAGGATCGCCGCGCATTCCTCACGCGTGAGTTCCTCAATGCCGAGCAAATGCTTGCGATGCCAGGCTTTCGTCGATGCGGGGGCGAGATTCACCGGCGACGCGCTCCTTAGATAAAAGCGATCCTAATTGAGCCGTGACGATCAGGAACGAGGCCGCGCGACAATTCCATCGGGATGCGCCGTGTCGTCAACCTGAATGATTTCATCGACTCCGTCGACCTCGCTGAGGCGAACGAAAACGGGTCGCGAAAGATCCTCGCCGACGTCGAGTCCCGTAATATCGGGAACGATCGGCAGTTCACGCGGGCCCCGATTCACCAGCGCCGCGAGACGGATCCGCGCCGGCCTGCCAAGATCGCAGATCGCGTTGATCGCCGCTCGCACCGTCCTGCCTGTGAACACCACGTCGTCGACGAGAAAAAGATCGGCGCCTTCAACCTCGAACGGGATCTCGGTACCAAACAAAACGGGCCAATGGGGGAATGCGCTCAGGTCGTCGCGGTAAAGCGTGATGTCGACCGCCCCGACTGGAACCGCCTTTTCAATCTTGGCGGCAATGCGTTCGGCGAGCCGTCGCGCAAGCGAAACGCCTCGAGTCCGGATGCCGATCAGACGCAGTCGCGCGTCGGGCTTCGTCGACGAAGCGATACCGTCGGCAATCTGGTCGAGGATCTCGTTCATTCCCGCTTCGTCGCACAATCTCGTCTCGGTCCGGCTCATGGCGTTACTCATTCGCGAATGGGGTTGATCGATGGCGGGGGAATAACAAAATCGTATCAGCGGCGAAGCGACGTCGCAAGCGAACCGGAACGGCCGACCGACATCGAGCGACCGCGCAATCGACCCGTCCAGGAGAACTCGCACGACACGAACCCGCGCGCCGCAATCGATCAAGCCCGACCCGACGCCTCGATTCCGTCGCGCACGCCGATAGCATCGCCGATATGATGAGAGGCGACGAACTCCAAAGACGATCCGATCGTGCGACGCTTCCGCAATCTGAGCCGATCGCTCGGTTGATCGAATCGACGCACGACCCCGCGAAATCAAAGAATCAAAACATCGGAAACGAGCGATTCGTGACGAAACCGAATGATCACAGCGGTTTGATGCGCATAATCGGCGATCGATCGGCGCGGGTCGGGATCATCGGCCTCGGCTATGTGGGATTGCCGCTCGCTCGCGCGTTCTCCGATCAAAGATTTCGCGTGCTCGGCTTCGACGTCGATCCGCTTAAGATCGAGCGGCTTTCACGCGGCGAAAGCTACATCGGCCACATCCCCCCCGCCACAATCGCCGCGATGTCCGCCGCGGGCTTCGAAGCGACCGCCGATTTCAGCCGACTCGACGAACCCGACGCGATACTGATCTGCGTTCCCACCCCTTTAAGCGAATCGCGCGACCCCGATCTCTCTTACGTGATCAAATCAACCGAGGCGGTCGCAGCGGCGCTCCGCCCGGGAATGCTCGTCGTCCTCGAAAGCACCACATATCCAGGTACAACCCGCGACGTCATACTCCCCATCCTCGAACGATCGGGGCTCAAACCGGGGATCGATTTTTTTCTCGCGTTCAGCCCCGAACGCGAAGATCCGGGCAACCCCAAATTCGCCACCCCGACGATCCCCAAGGTCGTCGGCGGGCTCGATCACGCGGCGCTCGAAGCCGCGGCGGCGCTCTACGGCGCCATCGTCACCCGCGTCGTCCCGGTCTCCAGTCCCGAAGTCGCCGAGGCGTGCAAAATCCTCGAAAACACGTATCGCGCCGTCAATATTGCGCTTGTTAATGAACTTAAAATCTTATATGAAAAGATGGGAATAGACGTTTGGGAGGTGATCGAGGCCGCCAAAACCAAGCCTTTCGGCTTTCAGGCGTTCCACCCGGGCCCCGGTTTGGGAGGGCATTGCATTCCGATCGATCCCTTTTATCTCACGTGGGCGGCGCGGAAACACGGGCTCTCGACGCGGTTCATCGAACTTGCCGGAGAAATCAACACGTCGATGCCCAGGTATGTCGTCGGTAAAATCGCCGACGCGCTCAACGATCGCGGCTTACCAGTCAAAGGATGTAAAATTCTTCTTTTGGGAATGGCTTACAAAAAAGACGTCGACGACCCGCGCGAATCTCCGGGATACGAGCTGATGGATTTGCTTCAATCGAAAGGCGCGATCGTCTCGTACAACGATCCCCACATTCCCGAACTCCCCGTCACACGCCGACATCCCGAGATCCGCGGTTCAAGCGTTCCAATCGAAGCGAGCGATCTGACGCGATACGATTGCGTCGTGATCGTCGTCGATCACTCGGCGTACGATTGGGCGTTCATCGTCGAAAACGCCCGCCTCGTCGTCGACACCCGAAACGCAGCGGGAACCGTCGGCTTGGGGAAAGACAAAATCATCAAAGCATAAAATAGATTAACGCAAAAAGGTATAATAAAACCGTGACGGGTCGTTCCTTTCCACGTATCGATCGAATCACGCCGGCTCGTTTGAACCGATCGCGCGATT
>JAKBCQ010000395.1 GCA_021807585.1 Planctomycetota bacterium
CGCCGATCACGCCACCCCGTCCTTTTGTCGTAGCGCCGTCGAATCGCGTTCGCGATCGCTCATATCCGAATCCGATCCCGCCGACCCGACCTGGAAATCGAGCCGATCGATCGGGTTCCCGCGGATCAATCCCCGCGAAGAGCGACCGTCGACGTTAATTATTTAACGGCTCAGGGTATCTTACGAACTTCGAGTGGGTTTGGCAAGGGGCTCTTTTTTATGACGAACGATTGGTTCGGCCGGTCGGCCGAGAGGGATGTAAAATCGTCCTGGATCGATCGGCGTCCGATCGGATCGATCCCGACGACCGAGCGGTTTCGATACGCCGTGATCGACGCGGTCGGATTCGAAGTGAAATCAAATCAAGATTATTCGATCAAATCTCGATTTTATCACGCGATCGATCACGCCTCGCCCGCCGCGGCCGCGGCCGGTCCCGTTTCCAACGCCGCCGCGCTCGCTCGATCCGCCGCGATGATGTTGCGCAAATTGAGCGCGCTGTTCTTGCGGCTATAGCCGAAATAAATCACAAACCCCACCGCCAACCAGCCGAACAACCGCAGCCAATTTTCAACAGGAAGTGAACACATCAGCATGAAACACGTGGCGATGCCGAGGATCGCGGTCCACGGCATCAGCGGGACGCGGAACGGCCGAACCGCGTCGGGGTTCGTCTTCCGCATGATCAACACCGCTCCGCAGACGATCGCGAACGCGAGCAACGTGCCGATGTTCACCAATTCGGCGAGGATATCGATCGGCAACAACGCCCCCAACGTTCCCACGAAAAGCCCCGTCAAAATCGTCGATTTCCAGGGGGTGTGGAAGGTGGGATGAATCGACGCGAAAAAGCTTTTGGGCAAAAGCCCGTCCCGCGCCATCGCCAGGCAAATCCGCGGCTGGCTCAACATCATCACCAATAAAACCGACGTGATCCCCGTGATCGCTCCGATCGTGATCACCGTGTTCGCCCACGTCAAACCCTTCTGCATGAACGCGTTCGATACCGGAGCGTCCTTGTCGATCAAATCGTAACGAATCATCCCCGTCAACACGCCCGCGACCAAAACATATAATATTGTGCACACAATTAACGAAACGATGATTCCGAACGGGACGTCGCGTTTGGGGTTTTTGGCCTCTTCGGATTGTGTCGAGACCGCGTCGAAGCCGATGTACGCGAAGAAAATCATCGCCGATCCCGCGAGCATGCCGACGGGTTTGCCGTCCTCGAGTCCGCCGATCGTCCATTCCTTGACGCCGAAAAAGCTGATCCCCGCGAACCCTTTGGGAGCGAACGGACTCCAGTTCGCCGGATCAATGTAAAACGCGCCGAGCGCGATCACCAAAAACACCACCGAAAGCTTGACGATCACCATCGTCGCGTTGAACCGGGCGCTCTCCTTAATCCCCAACACCAGGATCGTCGTGATCACCGCGGTGATCGCGACCGCCGGCAAATCGAACAGCGAACCCGTCCCCACGATCCGCGAAACCTTCTCCTGAACCTCGTACTTGAACGGCGCCGTACTAATAATTGTAGGAACATGTAAGTGGAAGATACCTAAAAGCGCTTGAAAATATTTGGACCAGCCGTGCGCGACGGTCGCGGCGCCGACCGCGTACTCGAGGACGAGATCCCAGCCGATGATCCACGCGAACAGTTCGCCGAGCGTCGCGTACGCATAGGTGTAGGCCGATCCCGCGACGGGAACCATCGCTGCGAACTCGGCGTAGCAGAGCGCCGCGAAGATGCACGCGATCCCCGCGACGACGAATGAAAGCATGAGCGCGGGACCCGCTTGATCGTGCGCGGCCTTGCCGATCAGAACGAAGATCCCCGTGCCGATGATCGCCCCGACTCCGAGCGCCGTCAGCCCCCACGGTCCCAGCACGCGTTTGAGCCGACCCTCCCCCTCCATCTCTCCCAAAATCTGTGCGAGCGGCTTCTTGGCGAATAACGGACTGCTCATGCGAGCGATCTCCTACACGTGTCTATAGAGGGAAAACGCGACGAACCAATCGGAGGGAGAGAACGCCCGCGTCGCGTATCGAACGCCGAAACGAATTCAAAACTCAGCGTAACATCCGGGAAGGCGCGACACGTCGAGCCGAAAGATCGATCGCGACGCCTACTCCTCGCGATCCGATTGAAACGAACGAGCCCCGCTTCAAATCACATCGCGTATCAACCCTTATTGTGCCGGCTCGACGCGCGATCAACCAGTCCCCTCTCGCTCGATACGACAAACCGAGACCGAACACTCCGTTTCGCGCCGATTCCATCGTTCGATTCAACGCCCGTCAAACGTTCGGATCACGATCGCTTCATGATTTCGCGGCGCGTGATGGACGAATGTCAAAACCGAGGCTATGATACGAATACGGAACACGACGAGCCTGCGATCAGTAATATATATATATTATGAATAATAGATTGCGTTTGGATCGCGATCGGATCGACGCTTCGCTTTCGCGATGGAGATTGGGAGAGCGGTTCGCGCGCGACGAGATCGCTCGGTTGTTGCTCGAACCGCTCGTGAGTTGGCTTCGATCGATCATACCCGGTAAAGATCCGAATCATTATGACGAGGCGGCCGAGAATACGATCCTCGAATTCCTCGATCGTACCTCCACGTATCAACCCGGCGTGAACGTGTTGGAGGGATACCTTGCTCGATCGGCGCGGCGTAATTTGATCGACGTCATAAGATCGTACGACAAAAAGCGTTGCGTCGCGTCCGACGAAAAAAATGCGTCGTCGCGCATCGAACTCGTCCCGATTGATACGCTATGTTTATGGAGCGAGAATCACGATCCGATCGAACGCCTGATCGATCTTGAAGAGCGAACCTTGGCGAATGATCGGATTTGTGAATTTCGTTCTTGCCTTTCCGCGGTCGGGCGCGTGATATTCGACATGATGATCGAGGGTATTCACGAAACCGAGGCGTTCGCCAAGGTTTTACGCGTGGCGGATCGATCGATTCCCGAACAAAGACGGATCGTCAAACGCGAGAAAGATCGCATCCTGGCGAAATGGAGACGGTTTTTGAAGGATCGTCGTATTTCTTGATGTGGATATCCACATGAAGTAGTTTCAATTGTTTCTGATTCATTGAACTCTTCAGGGAGATTCGGGCGATGATCGCGACGACGGGGATATTTCGATATCGTCGCGTTTATCTCATCGCGGGTGTTTTCGTCGCGGCGACCTCGGTGTTGATCGCCTCGACGAGATGGAGGAGATCGGCGCCGATCGGGCCGAGGCTCGAACTCCCACAATCACCGTTGCGGATCGATTGTCCTCCCGAACAAGCGAAAGCTTTGGGAGCGTTCCAACTCGGGAATCGGGGCGATCGAGCGTTAACATATCGCCTTCAACCGTCGTGCGGTTGCAGCGAACTCACTCCGATCGAAGGGGTGATCAAGCCTTTATCGAACCAGGACGTTCGGATCGGAATCGACCTCGCTTCCGGATTGACGGCGAAGGAGGTTTTGATCGCGATCGAAACGAACGACTCGGTCGAATCGCATCGCGAGTTGCGAGTGTCCGCGGTTCGTCCCAGGATCGTCGCGGCGAAGCCCGATCGGATCGATTTCGGCCTGCTACCGCCGAGCGCCGTCGCGACAAAAACGTGCGAGATCGTCGCCGATCCGGGCGCCGTCGAGCGTCGGATCAATTTACTCGAATGCGATATCAAGCTCGAGAGCGATTGTTTTTGTTATGAGATCGATCGACACGAATCCACGCGTGAGCGTCTCTCGCTGACGTTACGGAACAAGGGGGTTTCGGACGAGCAATCGTATCGATCGACGTTGAAGGTGATCGATCGATCGGGGAAATCGCTCGTTGAAATTCCGGTCGATCTGACCGTTCGCAGATCGATCGTCGCGTCTCCCGCGGTGTTGTTTGTCGATCCCTCGGCGGGCGCCGATCGAAGAACGCATCTGATCATCGTCAAACGAACCGACGGCGAGCCGCTGGGCGAATTGGCGAGTATGAAGATACCCGAGGGTTTCGAGGTTGAATCTCAAAGTAGAATCAACGATTCGACATTTAATTTCAAGCTTCGGAGGACCGGGGCGATCGAGATTCGACGATCGGGCGAGATAATCTTCTCTTTTTCCTCGGATCGCGAACCGATCCGCGTGCGATTGATGTCGAGGAAAGCGTTTGGAATTCGGTCTCGGACGGACGAGAAGCTTTGATCGGATCGATTCTGGTATTCGATTCGAGGTATTTTCTTTCACGAAAGGGGATGATCATGCGGAAGAATTTCGGGCTCGCGATCGGTTTCGGTTTTTCGGCGGCGATCATGGTTCTCGCGGCGATGTTTCAATCGCTCGCTTGGGGAAGACAGCAAACCCCCGCCGTTTACAA
>JAKBCQ010000396.1 GCA_021807585.1 Planctomycetota bacterium
TGGTTTTTGACGCGATCAATTTCAGCGGAGTACCTTGGCTGCATGATCCGATTTATTCTCCGATGAATCGAACGGCTTTGAAGACAGAAATCTCGACCTTTCTATGTCCGTCTGATATGACATTCCCGAGAGATCCGTTGGGGATGGCTGCGAACAGCTATCGCGCGTGCGCCGGAACGAGGCCTATTAATCTTGAGAAAGATTATTCGACTCCCACACGAAAGGGAAAGAACAACGGCGTTTTCTGGTATCAGAGCGCAGTTCGTCAGGCGGAGGTTCGTGACGGATTGAGCAACACCGCGTTCTTTAGCGAGAGATGCATCGGTACATATCAGGTTTCAGATCCGTTATCAGGTTATTATATCGCTCGCAATTCGATCAACTCATGTATGTCGGCTAGCTTGCCGGGAGTCCGATTTTTTCAGGATGAGTTCGAGATCTCGGGCGAGCGTTGGGGAGACGGGGACGATTTTTATACGAGATACCATCATATTCTTCCTCCGCAATCGAACAGTTGCCTACTGGGATGCGCGCAGGATTATGGATGTCCCAATGTGATCACGGCGACGAGCCGACATCCTTCGGGTGTGAATCTATTGCTCGGAGACGGTTCGGTTCGGTTTGTGAATCGATCGGTGAGCGCGTCGGTCTGGACCGCCTTAGGCACGATCAATGGAAGAGAGGTAATCGATTCATCCGGGTTTTGAGAAATAAAATAATATATAATAAAAAAACATGAGTATCATATAACAATTCAATTATGCAACCGTCAACCCTGATGGATAATATAGTCATGATTTTCTTAATTGTCCGTCTCGGTTACAACCGTATTACGGCTTCGTCTCGTGTTCGATTCGACGCGGCCGTCGACGAGCCTGACGACGCGATCGGCGCGATCGAGGAGCCTGGGGTCGTGGGTGACGATCACGACCGTCGTTCGCTCTGGGCCTTGCGCGAGCTTGCGAAAGAGCGAAACGACGATCTCGCCGCTTTCGGAATCGAGCGAGGCCGTCGGCTCGTCGGCGAGGATCAATTCGGGACGATTGACGAGCGCCCGCGCGATCGCGACCCGCTGCCGCTGGCCACCCGATAGCCGCGCAGGGAGGTGATTGAGCCGATCACCCAGGCCGAGCTCGACAAGCAAATTCCGGCACCGCGAGTCGATCGATCCCCCCTCGAGATCGGGGCGAAGAATCGCCGCCATTCGCACGTTTTCGATCGCTTTTAATGAACCGAATAAATTATGAAGTTGAAAGATAAAGCCGATCCGTTTGCGATGCGCTTTTTGTTCGCGTCCGCTCAGCTTGCTCAGATCGCGTCCGAGCACGTGGAGCGAGCCCTCCTGCACGCTCCGGAGCGCTCCCGCGAGCGTGAGGAACGTCGTTTTCCCCGAACCCGAAGGCCCCGTCAGCACGACGATCTCGCCTCGCTCGATCGCGAGGTCGATCCCCCGCAGCGCCGGCGTGCGCGAATCCCCCGAGCCGAACGAAAACGCGATCCCCTTGGCGTCGATCGCAAGTCGATCGTCAAACGAATCCGGCGGCTTCGAGATTTGAACTTTGGGATCAAGTAACATAATGATATCTCTTTTCAAATACATCTCATAATAATTATTTAAATAGCGCCGCGGGATCGGCGGTTTTGAGCCGACTTGCCGCGAGTAGCCCCGCGATCGAGCACATGCCGATCGTGAGAGCCAGGATTTCGCGAGCGTCGCCGATGCGCATATCCATCGGCAGCCCCGTCGCCGCGTGCGCCAGGCGGTAAAGCCCGGCGGAGATCGCCAAGCCGACCGCGAACGAGATCGCCGCGAGCAAGAGCGCCTGGATCACGACAGCAAGGCCAAGGAACAACTCGGTATGGCCGATCGCTTTCATCGTCGCGAATTCGGCGAGCCGATCGGACACCTCGGCAAATAAAACTTGATAACAAATCGCCATACCGACGATCAATCCCACTCCCACGCCGATATCGAAGACGATCCCGATCGGCGCGACCCGCTTCCAAAACCGCTTCTCCTTGGCGACAAACTCGGCCTTCGAAAGCACGCGGACGTCTCCCGGAAGAATCGCCGCGATCGCGCTCTCGATCTGATCGATGCGATATCCGGGTTGAATCTTGATCACGCCGATATCGATTCGGTCGTCGCCGCGCGAACTCCCCGCGCGTTCGGGAACGTAACGCAAAAGATTCGCGTCGCTCATGATCAACGTTCCATCATTATGAAAATCGGTGCCTAATGAAAACATTCCGACAATTTTAAGTCGCCGGCGCGAAAGTTCGGAAACGTCGCCGGTATGAATCCGACCGACGAGGTGTGGTTTCGAGAGCGAATCGGCGAGCGCGGTCTCGGGCGCCGACCACGCGTCGCGGGTCGCCTTGACCTCGGCGATATCGAGCAGATCGGACCGCGGCGGATACGCGATCACGCGAATGCGGCGCGAAACTCCGTCTCCCGATCGTCTCCACGAGGTTCGACGATTCTCAATCATCAAAGGATACGCCGATTTGACTCCCGCGAATCCCGCCGCGGCCTCGATCCGCCTGAGCGGAAACGTTTGCGGAATCGCTAAAATGTACATGCGCTTGCTGACGATGAACAGGTCGCCGTCGAGGCGATCGATCACCGAGGTCGTCGAGTCTTCGAGAGCGTTTTTGAAGCCCGTTTGCAGCATCATCAAAATCACCGCGAACGAAGTTCCCGCGACCGCCGAGACGAGCCAAAAAAAACTAGCGACGAGATTGCGACCCGCCAGCCGAGCGGCTTCGCTTATAAAAATCCAGTTATTTAAGAGAAAATATTTCATTGTATTCACATAAGGTCCGCGGGATCGGCCGAGCGGAGTTTTCCGAGCGCCAGGATCGAGCCGACGAGTCCCGCGGCGATCGCGGTCGCGAGCGCGATCGCGAGGTTTTCGGTCGTGAGCCGCATCGGGATTCGCGTTGCGTCTTCGGTGAGCCTGTAAACGCCGAGCGCTCCCGCGACCGCGGGGACGAACGCCGCGAGCCCGTAGATCAACGATTGAAAGACGACGATCGCGTGGTTCGTCGTCGCGCCGTGGCCGCAGGCGCGGAGCGTCGCGTATTCGGCGAGCCGACGACGGACGTCGGCGCCGACGATCTGATGAATGACGATCGTCGCGACAAGGAGCGACACCAGCACCCCGATCGAAAAGATCATCCCCGTCGAGGTGAGCTCAACCCAATACGCCGACTCCATCCGAATCATCTCTTCACGTGATAGGATCCAAACATCATTCGGCAAAAGTTGTTGAAGCGCCTTGATCGTCGATTGAACCGTTCCGGGGACGACTTTTACTAGGCCGAGATTCACGCGATCGTCGACATCGCGGCCGAGGATTGCGCCGAAATCGCGGTCGCCGCAGATCAACGATCCGTCCGAGCCGAACCCGCGCAGCATGAAGAACCCGCCGACGACTTCGACGGCCGTCAGATTGAGTTCCCAATCGTGGAAGCGGCTTCGATTCGGCCAACCGTATTCGGGGTTTGATCGTTCGTTGAGGAGGACTCGACCCGCGAGCTTGAGCTTCGATTTTTCGGCTTCGATGCGCGACCTGACGGGTTCGCGGAAGGGGTTGTCGTCGAGGTCGATTCCGATCACGAGGAGCTCGCGGCGTTGCAGCGGTTGCGGCGGACGTTCGAGGCCGAGAAGCTTGAGGAGCGGCTTTTCACGATGTTCGGCGGGATCGAACGGGTAGGGGGGGCAGCGCCACATGCCGAACGACGTGAAAACAGGCCGCGCCGCGACGACGCTCGCCAGCGACTTCGCTCGCACCAGCCGCTCTTTGGGGAAATCCCCCGGCGAATACAATTCGTCATAATTGGGAGAGACGATCATAATATCAAAATCGAGTTCGTTATATAAGTTGGTTCCGGTAATTCGCACCGCGTTCAAGAACCCGAGCTGAAGCAGCACCATCAGGAGCGCGAAACCGATCGCCGCGACCGCGATCGCCGACCTCGCTCCGCCGCGCAGCGCGTTCCGCGCCGCGACCCGCGCCGTCTCGACCATGAGAATCGCGATTTCGTAAACGCGATTCATATAAGATCCTTTAAATTAAATTATCCAATTAATAACAAAATAAGATGTTATATGAACTTAGGGGTTTGATTGCGATCGAGACGCGGGAGGCGCCGCGGCGATCGCGATCGAAACTTCAACCTGCGCGCCGAGGAGTTTCGCGGCGAGTTTGGGATCGCTCAGTTTGATCTCGACCTCGACGACGCGACGATCCTGCCTTGCGAGGGGATCGATCGGAGTCGCACGATTGCGGGAAACAACCGTCCCGATCCGGGTCGCGACTCCGTCCAAAACTTGATCGAGTAAAAATATCTTTACTTTCG
>JAKBCQ010000397.1 GCA_021807585.1 Planctomycetota bacterium
GCGGACCCTCGAAGCGCGATACGGCTTCATCGATCCACGAATCGTCGTCGTCATTCATTCGATTCGGCGCCTCTCGTCGATTTGTTCGCGAGCACGGTTCGACAGCCGCTCAAGTTATAACGATCGACCGCGCGTTTTCTTAACCCGCGAGTCCGAAATCGATGTTTCTCGGTCTTGTTCGACTGCGGCGAACTGGAACAGCGCCGCCGAGACATGTAAGATCAATTCGTGGTCGCCGTTCGATTCCGCGGTTGCGGAGCGCGGTCGTGCTTGAAAAACGTCGGTTCACGCTTTTCGATATTGCGATCCTGATCGCCGCGACCGCGATCGGACTGGCGTCGATGCGCTATCTCTCATTTTTATCGAGTTATCGCAGCGCGGCTTTATCGGGTGTGAGCTCGAGCGAACCGCGATTCGCGGGTTCGGTGTTTCATCGTCGGTTCAGCGAGGGGATTGTGATCGCGGTTCCGTTCCTCTTGGCGTACGAGGCGGCTACGATTGTTCTTATAATGGCGCAATCGAAAGGGTCATGGCGGAGTGCGGCGCGGCGGCGGGGTTTCATCATCGCAATCGCGGCGTCGGTCGGGGCTTCGGCGCATGCGATCGACATTATAATGACAAACATAAAGTTTCATACGATGCCCGGCTCGTTCAACACGGCTCTTTACATGCCCGGGGTCGCCGAACGCGCCGGTCTGGCGGTGATCGCGGCTGGGATTGCGACCGCGGGGATTCGAACGCGACGAATCGATCGATCTTGGGTCGATCGGTTCGGCCTGGTCGTCGGCGCCGCGTGGCCGATCATATATATACTCATACGTTTGCCGCTGTAATTTCGGCGCGGGCTATTCGTCGTTTCGTTCCGAACGGCGTAATAAACCCATAAGTGATGGGATGTCCGGCTTCAATTGCTCAATTTATGTTTGTGTTTGTATTCATTTATTGGTGTGGCGAGCCCGAGTTCGCCCGGGCGAATCTAAAGCGGCCTGCGAATCCGCATCTGCGAGATTCGCCCGCCCAAAACGCCGATTCAGATCCGAGGATCCCGCCGAGTCGTATGGATGTTTTTCATCATATCAACGCCGCCTCGATCGGCGGCTCGCCCCGCTGAGAACAAATATATACGCACTTAGCTGATGAAAATAAATATGTACGCATTTAAATGCTAAAAACAAATATATACGCACTTAATCGTCGATTCCGGGCCGCCGCGGCGCTCACCGCGCGGCCGCGTTCGTGCACGGCGTTTTCCGGTCGATTCGCTTCAAAAGCCCCGTCAATACGCGGCCCGGACCGATTTCATAAAACGTATCATATCCGTCGGCGAGCATTCGACGCATCGAATCCTCCCACAATACACGCCGAGTCACCTGCGCCGCCAACTTCTCGCGAATCGATTCGGGGTCGCCGTGGGGCGCGGCGTCGACGTTTGAATACACCGGGATTCGCGTCGGCTCGATCTTCGCGTGAGCCAAAACCTCGGCCAGATGCGCGTCGGCGGGCTTCATCAGCGGTGAATGAAACGCTCCCGCGACCGCGAGCGGCACGACCCGACCCGCTCCCAACTCCAGAGCGATCGCCTCGGCCGCGGCGATCCCCGCCTTGTCGCCCGAGACGACGATGTTGCCGGGTCCAAGCAAATTCGCCTTCCAAAGATTTCCATGCGACGAGACGCGTTTGCAAAGCTCGTCGATCGCGGGCTCATCAAGACCGAGAACGCTTAACATCCCGCTCGGATTCGCAACCGCCGCGGCTTGCATCTCCTGGCCGCGACGCCGAACAATCTTCAGACCCGCGGCGAAATCAAGCGCTCCCGCGAAAACGAGCGCCGTGTACTCGCCCAAGCTCAACCCCGCGGCGCCCGAGCACGAAGCGACGACATCGGGTTCGCGCGCCTTCAAATCCTCGAGCGCCGCCAGGCTCGCGACAAAAATCGCCGGTTGACTGACGTCTGTCGCTTCCAACGCTTCCGCCGGCCCCTCAAAACAAATCGATTTCAGGTCGAAATCGAGCAGCTCGCACGCTCGATCGAAGAGAACGCGAGCGGCGGGGAGTTCGTCGTAAAGCCCCTTCCCCATGCCGACGACCTGAGCCCCCTGCCCCGGGAATAAAAACGCCGATTTCGCCATCGATCCCCACCCCGTCCCGCGATTGATCATATCAATCAATTATATCGGTAAATTAATGATATCAAATTACCCGGCTTCGGTTCCGGATCGGTCGCTCGACGTTTCGCCGAGCCAGCGGATGATCCGTTCGCCGACGCGATCTTCCGCCATCGTCGCGGCGACTCGGACGGCGTTTTTGATCGCGCGAGCGCCCGACGATCCGTGACAAATGATGCACGCTCCGCGAATGCCAAGAAGCGGACCGCCGCCGAATTCTTGATATTCGTATCGAGCCTTCAACCCGCCGAGCCCTTTGACGAGCGTTTGAGCGGTTTCGGGCGGAAGCTGCGCGATGATCGGCCCGAGTTCTTTCTTGAGCTCGGCGAAGAGGAATTCGACCGCCCCCTCCCCCGCCTTGAGCACGACGTTGCCGACAAATCCCTCACAAACGATCACCCGAGCATGTCCGTCGTGAATATCGCGCCCCTCGACGTTGCCGACGAATCGATCGCACAACGGGCTTCGTTGATAAAGCAGATGCGTGGCGCGGGTGAGCTCGGTCCCTTTTTCCTCCTCGGAACCGACGTTCATCAGGCCGATCGTGGCGTCTGAAACGCCGAGAATTTGTTCGGCGTAAACCGCGCCCATTACGCCGTATTGGTACAGATCCTCGGCCTTGGGATTCATATTGGCGCCGACATCGATCAATACGATCGGGCCTTTGTGCGACGGGAAAATCGCCGCGATTCCAGGTCGCCGAACGCCTGGGAGGAACATCTTGGCGTTGAACAGCGCCGAGGCCACCATCGCCCCCGTGTTGCCGGCCGAAACGACGGCTTTCACATCGCCCCCGGCGATCAACTTCCAACACACCGAGATCGAGTTGTCCCGCTTCTTTCGCAACGCCTCGACGGGCTTCTCCTCCATGCCGACGACCTGCGACGCATGTACGATCGGCAAACGATCGTGGGGAATGTCGCCGTGCTTGGAAAGCTCGGCCTCGATTCGCTCTCGATCTCCCACGAGTGTGACGACGATATCGGCGAGTTCTCGAACCGCTTCGACCGCTCCGGCGACAATCGGACCCGGAGCGAAATCGCCCCCCATCGCGTCCAGGGCAATCCGCATGACACTCTCCGCGAAACGAGTAAAATAACCGTTAAATCTTGATGTTTCAGCGACTCGCCGCCCGCGGAAGGGAATCGCCCCTTGCGTTCGGGCATCCTAGATAATTGGACTTCGAAGTGTCAAGCGATCGGCGACAAAACTCAGATCCCTCCAAGAAAATCGCGATCGAGGACGCTTTTGATTCATGCATTCCCCGCGCCTAAACGATCAACAATCCGTTAGAGACTCGTATCCACATGCGTTAAGGCTTTCGCGGCCCGATCGCCGCGGTCGCCGTCGGCGGGTCGTCGGGCCACGCGTGCTTGGGGTAACGCCCCCGCAGGTCTTTCCTTGCCTGAAAATACGTCGTCCGCCAGAATCCCGCGAGATCGTCGGTTCGTTGCACGAGGCGGTGATTCGGCCCAAGGATCTCGAGCAGCACGCGAATTCGCCCTCCCGCGATCGTCGGGGTCGTTTTCCAGCCGAACAGTTCCTGGATCCTGGCGGCGATTTGCGGCGGTCGATCGGCCGCATAAATCACACGAACCGATCGACCGTTCGGCAGCGCGATCGTCTCGGGAGCGAGTTCGCGCATCAGGCGATTTTGATCATATGACAAAAACGATTCGAGTAACGGAACCAAAGCCGTGCGTCGAGCTTCGTCCTCCGACGCCTTGCCCGAGCACGCCTGCGTAATCACGTCGGAGAGCACCGCGTCGGTCGGTTCGGGCCAATTCGCCTCCGGGAACGTTCGCCGCAACCAGGCGAGCCGTGCGAGCCACGCCGAAGCCGAGAGGTCGGCTTCGATCCAGCTTCGGGGGTCGAGTGCGAGAGCCTCGGCGAGCGCCTTGCCCGCGAGATCGGGGTCGACCGAAACGCCCGGATCTTCGCCAAGAAGCAGATCGTCATAAAACGTGCGAATGAAACCGACAACCTTACGTCGTTCGGTATCAAAGCGGACCGTTCGTTCACGCCGGATCGCATCGGCGAAGAGTTCATTCAGCCATTCTCGGTCGATCCAGCTCGCGATCGATACGCGGGCCTCGAGCACGCCTCCACGACGATCGTCGCGGGGATCGATCGCGACGAACAAATCCCCGCTCCGCACGACCGATTCGGCCGCGAGGCGAACTCCTCGACCCCCCGTC
>JAKBCQ010000398.1 GCA_021807585.1 Planctomycetota bacterium
GTCGGCGATCACGGCGCGACTGTTGCGGTTGATGAAGATCAAGACCGCTCCCGAGTCCCCCCCCATGTCGCGGCCGATATCGGCGCCCGACGTGAACCAGGAAATCGAATCGGAACGCGCCAGTACGACCGCATCGTACATGTTTTCATTCAAGAATGCAATAATCTTTTTATGCTTCTCGTCGATGTCGGCGCGACGTCGGGCCACCTGGTCGTCGGCGTGATCGGCCGCGGGATCGGACAACGGGGGCAAAGTGGCGACTCCGGGGCGATCGTCGGCGATCCGCGAAACCGTGTCGAAATCGGCGTACGTCGCCCCCGAACCGCCGCGATAACTCAGGATCGCCGCGCCGTTCATCGGCGTATCAACTTGTTCGTAAATATGCTGATGATCGATTTGATTTTCGGGATCGGGCCCGTCCGCCAAGAACGGCGACGCGTTCAACCGAACTTCGTCGTTCGCCGACGGTTCGTCGGCGTCGTTCACGCCCACGACCTCGGCCGGCATCAGGAAAATCCCCGGTTGGCGCCCGGCCGCGGGGGCTTTTACGGCAATCGACATCGGCTCGTCCTCGCCGTGAAGAATCGCCGCGCGACTCGTCAACGCGGCCGATCCCCCCGTCGGAGAATCCGTCGCAACAGTCGCGCAGGTTCAACCTATGATAAAACCGCCGGAAGTCGACGCCCGCGCGCCGCTTCCACACTGAAATACCTTCATGTTCAAACGGGGTCCGCGATCTCGAAGCGAAAAAACGACCAATCCCGCACGGATCGATTCGTTCCCGAACGAGCGCGAACAAACGAAAGAGGAAAACCCGCAAAGGCGATCAATCGCGATCGGATCGATCGTTTCCGCGAGTGGACTCTTATCGTTCCACACGCGATCAAGAAATTCAAGCATCAAGGGAAAAAAATCACGACCGTCGACAATCGGCCCGAACCCGTGCCGCGCGCCGGGGACGATCTCAACCCGGCACAACACCCCCGCCTTCGCCAGCGCAAGCCGCATTCGCCGTGATTGATCGGGAGGAATGAACGCGTCGTCCGATCCATGAATCAACAACAGCGGAGATGCGGAGGGGGTCGCCTTGAGCGCCGGAGACGCTTCGCGGGCTCGTTGATCAAATCGATCGACCGATCCGCCCAACAAAAACCCGATCGATCGAGCCGCGCCCCGACTCTCCCGTGCGAGCGCCGCCAGATCGCTCGACGCCGAAAATGCGACCGCCGCGCTCACCCGCGCCGAAACGGGAGGATTCCTTCCGGGATCGTCGCCGTCGGGATCGACCGCCAAAAGCTCAGCGAGCCATCCCCCAGAATCCGTGCCCGCCGCGACGATCCGTTCGGGATCAATCCCCAACTCACGCGCATGCGATCGGACCCAGCGGATCGCGCCGCGTGCGTCCCCACAAGATTCGGGCCAAGACCGATCCCGCGCCCGCGCCAAACGGTAATTCACGCCGATCAACACGAAACCTCGCGCCGTCATCGGCAAAAACCAACTCGTATGCTCGCGCTTATCGCCGCCGATCCAACATCCCCCGTGGAACGCCACGATCACCGGTCGTTTCGATCGCGCGGAATAATCCCTCGGCGAATACACGTCGAGCGTAGGCGATCGCGCTCCGGCTTGTCGATACACAATGTCTTCACGTATAAATACGTCGAACGCAAGACGATCCGCGGCTCGATCGCGTTCGGTCGATGCCGTGAAAACCGTCGCAATCGCGACCACGATCCACAGACCCGATCGGATCGGCCGATTCAGCGTTCGATGAAACAATCGAACCATCATATCCGCCACCCGACGCGGTCGACACGCGCCCTCAGAAACGCGGAACCGAACGAATTCGCACGAAGAGGAGTTGAAGGAAAGTCGAGCCCGGTCGACCGCCTTGTTATCTATCTTACGTCGCTTACTTCCGTTAAGACAAGCCCCCCTGCCGATTTTTCCGCCGTCGAAGCGATCGATTCGATCGCCAAGGCTCGCCGTGTCGATCGTCGACAACGTCCGATCGGAACAATCCGCGCAGCCCTCAAAATCGCTCCGTTTACTCCCACCGAGGCGATCTCCACAAACGTCGCCACCGATCGGCGCAAACCCTTCGCCGATGGCTTCGATCAGCCGATCGGGCTTGACCTTAAATTGCTCCACGATACAGTTCCCCAGAGCCACAAACCGTCGCGGCCTGGCGCCGCGGCGAATCTTAAACGAATCGTCGACCCAAGGTCGCCTCGCGCGATTATCATATAACACAAGCATATAAAGATTCTTAATATGGTATCACCGGCGACTCGCGCCGACCGCCCCGACGTTCTGAAGCGCGTGTTCAACCGTCGCGTTCGCGGGTTCGTGCTGATCGTGGTGCTCGCGACGGCGTTCGCCTGGCTTGAACGACCGCTGTTGCGGAACAACATCGGCGTCGTCGATCCGGGCAAGGTTTATCGATCATCTCAGCCCAAGGGAAACCTCGACCGTTTGATCAATCGTTACGCGATCGCGTCGGTGCTCAATCTGCGCGGCGGAACCGAAGCCGATTGGTGGTACAAAGCCGAGGTCGAAGCCGCCAAGCGATCCGGCGCCGTGTATTACGACGTCCCGATCAGCGCCTCCCGCCGCCCCGGTCGTCGCGAACTGATCGCGATCGTCAAACTCCTTCAAACATGTCGGTATCCCCTCTTAATTCACTGCAAATCGGGCGCCGACCGGACGGGGCTCGTTTCGGCCTTATACCTTCTGGCGATCAAAGGAGAGCCTCCCGAAACCGCGCACCACGCGTTTTCGCTCGTTTACACGCATATCGCACTCTTCGGTCCGGAGAAGCTTCACGAGCCGATTCACGAATACGAAGCCTGGCTCAAGAGACAAGGATTCACCCACTCGCGCGAGCGATTCGTCGGCTGGCTTGAGACCGATTTTGACCCCGCCGAAGCCTCGACCCCCGTGCCGACGATCGTCCCCGGAGTTCGCCCGTGGGGAAAATCGGCCGACCGACGCCGCACACAAATGTAATCTCATAATCTCTCCATATTGTTAATATACAATAATATCAACATAAAATTATTCACCTTGGCGATTCGGTTCGGGTCGGCTCCCGGCGGGTTGCAAGTCGGCGCGCCGCCGTTACAATAGTACGAGCGAGTTCGTGGTACAGTGGCTCGGGGGTGAGTCGATGCGGATCGCGCGAGCGACATCTCGAATCGGCGCCGCATTCAAAAGCGGGGGTGCGGTCGTCGTTCCGGCGTCGCTTTTCACGCGGGCTTCGATCGTTGCGATTGTCGTCGCATCTCCGATGATCTCCAGCGTTTACGGCGACGTCACCCGTGAGCAGGTGATCGCCGCGATCAAGAACGGCGTCATTTATCTGAAAAACGAGCAACGCGACGACGGTTCCTGGCGCGATGATTTCGGCGGAGACGACCCCGCCGGCGTGACGAGCCTTGTCACGCTCGCTCTGCTGACCGCGGGCGAATCGCCTCGCGAGATCCATCTCGCCAAAGCGCTCCGATATCTTCGTCAGTTCGCCCCCGACGAATTGGCGGGCGTTTATTCGGTCGGCATTCAGACGATGGTGTTCGCCGCCGCCGATCCCATATTTGATCAAACCCGCATGCTGAACAACGTTCGATGGCTTGAAAACGCCCAGATGAAACCCGGGGATCGGTTCGGACCCGTGGGCTCGTGGACATATACCGACTCCAAATCGCGCCATGGCGACAACTCGAACTCGCAATACGCGCTCTTGGGGCTGAACGCCGCGGCCGAGGCGGGCATCCCCGTCAAACCCGCGGTTTGGACCGCGGCGCGTCGGTACTGGATGTCGATCCAGCGCGCCGACGGCGGCTGGACGTATTCGTCCGACGTCCAAAACACGACCGCCAGCATGGCGTGCGCCGGAATTTCGAGCCTCATCGTCTCGGGTCTCAGAATCGTCGAGGGACGCGAGACGGTCGCCGGCGAAACAATCGATCATTGCGGCTCGATCGACGTCGACCCGACCCTCGTTCGCGGCCTCGACTGGCTCGGAACGCACTTCCGAGTCGACCAAAATCCCGGCCTCGATCAATCCTGGAAATATTATTATCTTTATGGATTGGAGCGCGTCGGTCGGATGACCGGAATGCGCAAAATCGGCGGTCACGATTGGTATCGCGAAGGCGCCCGCGAACTCGTCGGTCTGCAAGATAAAATCCGAGGAACGTGGGCGGGAGTCGGCGTCGAACGCGATTCGCTCATCGCCACTTCGTTCGCGCTCCTTTTCCTCGCCAAAGGACGCTCCCCAGTCCTGATCAACAAAATCCGTCACGACCCCCGAGGCGATTGGAACAACGACCTCGACGACGTCCGAAACCTCACCG
>JAKBCQ010000399.1 GCA_021807585.1 Planctomycetota bacterium
AGGAACGGGATCGAAGCCGATCATCGATATCGCCGGCAATCCACTCGACGGAGCGTTCACCGGAACGTTCCCCTCGGGGAACGGCAAGCCTGGAAGCGATTTCGTCCTCCAGTTCGCGATCTTCAATCCCGCGAACGTGCATATCGAATATGTCGGGCCTTCGTCGTTCATCACCAACGCGACCGCCGCACAGGGGACGCGTGAGAATCCGTACCCGACGATTATGGACGGAATCACCGCGGCCAAGATCGGCGATATCGTCGCGGTATTGCCCGGGGTTTATACCGATCCCACCAATCCCACGATCGTTCTGAAATCGCTCGTGCGGGTGCTTTCGGCTTCGCCTTCGAGCACCGACGCCTCATGGATTCCCGGCAGCGCGATTCAAACGATCATCAGGCCTCCGCAGGCGCCGCAAGGGACCGCTTCGATCGCGGTCCTCGCCAACAACCTGATCAGCATCCCCGAGGCGCCGACCGAAATCTCGGGCTTCACGATCTCGGGAGCGCTCGTCGGCGATCTCGCTTCGGGACCGATCAACACCGGCGCAATTGGGATTTATGTGAATAATTCCAATCTTGTTATCGATAAGAACTATTTTATCGATAACAACGCGGGGATTCAGGTGGCGACCTCGGGCTCGAACGCGGCGACGCCGACGATTGAAACCAACGTCATCGCGGGGAACACGTACGGCATTTTCATCGGCGCCGATTCGTCGACGACGTCGCTTCAACAAGAAGTGTCGATTTATAACAACGACGTCGTATTCAGTTCGGTCTTCGGGATCATGGTGATCGCCTCGCCCGGCGCTCCCCAGATGGCGATGGTGGTGAACAACATCATCTGGCAAAACCACGAACTCACGACCCCGCAAAACGGCGTCGGCATCATCGCGTCGACTCCGAATGTGACGTTTGTCGCGTTCAATCTGTTCCAGGATAACGGAGGCATTCCGGGCTCGCCGATTTACGCCGGGTACAACATCGGCAACGGCTTCAACGCCGCGATCTTGGGACCGAATCCCGATCCCCTCGGCAACATCACGGGCAATCCGGCGTTTGTCTCACCCGTCGATCCTCGACCGGGCGCCTCGGGACCCGCTCTCTTCCTGTTCCCGGGTGAAACGAGCTTCGACCTCACGCTCCCTTCGGCCGCGATCAACACCGCGTACAACGCCGTGGCGCCGACGTACGACTTCGAATATCGCACCGCGGTTCAAGTTCCAGGCCGCGGTCGACCCGGAACGGGACCCGCAAACATCGGCGCATTCTATTATCAACCTTCGTCAAGTTCGTTCGGGGTTTCGAGCACGTCGCTCGCCCCCGGTGGACAAATGTTCGCAGCGGGGATGAGTGAAAATAGCCCGAGCGCGATCGTCGTTCACTTCTCTCAGCCTGTTCAACAGTCGTCGGTCACTCCCGCCGATCTCATCCTGAGCGGACCCGGAGTTTCTTCGAGCGGCGCCCCGCCGACCGTCACCGGGCTCAGTTGGATTAACAGCGACACCGTTCAGTTCAACCTTTCCGGGCAATTCGCGAGCAACGGCGGGACTGTGAATGTCGCGATCCCCTCGGGGTCGATCGTCAGCTCGACGAACGTTCCGATCTCGGGTTTCCAGGATTCGATCACGCTCGCTCCGGTCGCGGTTAGCACGACTCCCGCGGGCTCGGGCTCGGGTTCAGGATCGCAACCGCAGCCCGTCATGAGCTTCACACCACCGCCGGCCGCCGCGCCGGGCGCGGTAAACGGTTCCCAAGTTCGTCACCCCGGGTTCAACCGGTTCAACGGACATTACGCGTCCCACACGGTTGCGTCGTATCATCCGACCGCGTCGCGAACCGCCTTCGCGGCCTACGAAAAGGCTCTTAAGGCGCGATCACAGCCGAAACGGAAAGGTTGATCGATCAGGTTGGATTCCTGACGCGTTCGGCGGTTCAATTAACATTCGCCGCCGAACGCTTCGAAGCCGGGTTGAGCCGATCACAAGCCCGTCGCGTTCATTCGCGGCGGGCTTTTAGCTTGAGCACGCGTCACTCCAATAAAGAAAACGTGGATTTTATTTATAATGTTCCGAGATTTCGTTGATCGATCCTCGACCCTCGCGATATCAAGTTTCGTAGATCCAAATCATGATGAATTTGTTTTGAAGACCTGGGAGCTCCAAGCGGGTCGATAAAAAAAGGCCGATCAATCCGTTTCGGGACGATCGGCCGTCGACTCGTTTATCGTTCTGATCGTCGCTCGCCTCAATCAACAATCGACAAGCGTCGTTGAACGGCGGTTCAAGCGAATTAATGCATCATCCTGTGATGATATTCGATTGACTTGAACCGAAGTTGGCGTCTCCGCCGTAGATCGCCTGGAAGTAGCGATTGCGCGCTCGATTGAGCGGGATATCGAAGACCGTCGACCCGCCGACGATTCGACCCTGCGAGAACGGTGAACGATTGGCGAGGAAGTACGCGAGCTTGAGTTGCTGAACGTTGGGATGTTCGGAGAACCCGGGTCGGACGATAAAATTGAGAATTCCCGTCGGAACTCGCACCGCGTTGCCGAGCAGCAAGTAAGAAGGCGGGGGAGAGCTTGAGAACAGCGTGAGCTCGCCGCTCGGCGGCGCGACCCCCGCGGTCGCTCCCGAAGCGCCTGGAATCTGAGGAATCGCCGAGATCGTCAACTGCTCGAAGAGCGTCCGGCCGAACGGAACCAATCGCGAGCTCAGGATCAGCCCGCTGCTCGCGGGATTGATCGTTTGATTCACGATATTGGATGTCGAGATTTGATAATCTGATGTTCCGTAATAGACGGCTTCGAGCGGCAGCGTTTGTCCCGTCTGGGTGAAGGAAACCGCGAGCGACGCGACCCCGTCGACGATCGGCGCCGCGCCGAAATACGTTGAACCCGCGATGAACGCGACCGTTCCCGTCACAGTGGAACCCCCGGTCGGAACCGCCGATTGCACCTGCGCGGTCAAAACAACCGATTGTCCATAAGTCGATGGGTTGATCGAACTCGAAAGCGCGACCGTCGTCGGCGCCGCGGCGATCGATTGTGTGACGGGCGTTGAAATCGACGGTGCGAATTCGGTCGTTCCGCCGAACACCGCGGTCAATGTCGAAAGCCCGATCGGGAACGTCGAGACGACGAACTTGGCGAAACCGTTTTGAGCCTGTACCGTTCCCAGCGGCGTATTGCCGTCAAGGAATGTGACGGGTCCGTTCACTGGACCCACCAACGACGACGGCGAAGTGATGACCGTGAACAGAGTGACCGGCATTCCATAATACGCCGCCGCGGGAGTCGTCGCGAATAACGTCGTCGTCGCCACCGTTCCATAATACACATTCACGGATGGAGACGTTTGTGGGGTGAAGTTTGAATCCCCCTCATACTGCGCCGTGAACGAATTGGGTCCCAGATTGAATTGCGCCGGCTGAAGGATGAACGTCGCAATACCGCCGACGATCGACGACGTCGCGACCGGCGTCGAGCCGTCGAGCAACTCGACGTTCCCCGTCGGCACGCCGACGAACGAAGTGACCGACGCCGACATCGTTTCTCCTTGTCCCAACGGCAAGTAATTCTTCGGAACCGACAACTGAACGATTGCTCCGGCGGGCTCGACGGTGAAATTCGAGGCGGCTGAGGTTTGAATCACGTAATTCGGATCGCCGTTGTACACCGCGGTGACGTGTTGTGGACCGACCGCGAAGCTCGTTTCGTAGGTCGCAACGCCGTTTACCAGGTTTTCGGTCGCGAGCACGGTCGTTCCATCCATAAACGAAACCGTTCCCGTCGGGCTCGCTGGAGCGCCCGATTGTCCCGTCACCGTCGCCTGAAGCGTGAGCTGTTGTCCCAACACCGGCGCGGGGCTCAGCGGAGAAACCAGCAAACCGACCGTCGGCGTTCCCGACTGTACCACCTGCGAATAGGGTGTCGATGTGTTGTTCGTAGGCGAGAATTCTTGATTCCCCAGATATTCCAGTGTGATGTTATGATCGCCGACCAATAAACCCGACGTCGTGAATTGCATCGTTCCGTTGTAGAGCGAGCCCGACGCGAGCACGTTCGATCCGTCAAAAAGGATCGCATATCCCGAGACGATTGCCGTGCTCGGGCTCGGCGCGATCAGGTTCGCCGTGAACGTCACCGATTGACCGAAGCCGACCGGAGTTTGATTCGACGTGATCGACAAGATCGGCGCCGCCGGATTCACCACCATGGTGTATGCGCCCGACGTGCTCTCGAGGTATAACGAATTCCCCACGTAAGTCGCGATGATTTGATCGGTCCCGATCGGTAAACCGGTGTAATTGGATAAGACGGCCTGCCCCGACCCGTTGAGCGTCGCTGAT
>JAKBCQ010000400.1 GCA_021807585.1 Planctomycetota bacterium
TCACGTTAAGGGTGGCGCCGTGGGCGCCCCTTTCGCGGCGGATTTGGTATGTCTTGTTTCAAGCTCCCAAGATGTTTTACATTGCGCTATTAATCGCCGGATTGGCGACGGTGGCGATCGATCTGACGCTTCGGTTTGTCGTCGATCGGCTCGTGCGTTACTGGGCGAATCCGCGCGGGGTCGACCCCGAGACTTTGGTGTTTCGGCTTGGACTCGCGGAGCGAGAGTGCGATCATGTTCCGGCGCGACGTCTCAACGCCGATCGCGGGTGGGATGCCGGCATGCTTGTGCTGACCGATCGCGGCGTTTGGTTCCTGCCGCGCGATTGGGATCGCGATTTGTTTTCAACGTCGTTTGCGCGGTTACGCTCGGCGGCGATCGCTCCAGGTCCCAAACCGGCGCGCGGGTTGATTTTGGGATCGCCCCGCCGGCTGATTCTCACGACCGACGCCGACGAGCGCGAAACCTTCGTCGTCGGCGATTCGGCGCGGGCCGCCGCTTGGTTCCACTCCACCTCGTGAGCCGGCGTGAACAAATGAGCGATTCGAATTGCGGGCGCGAGGTCGTTTTCTTATTCCAGGATGAGCGCGTCGATCGGCAGCGGCGATCGCGATCGGCGCCTTTCGTCGCGGCGCCGCGTCGACGTCGTTTTCCTTCGTGATCGGCGCCGATCGCCCGAGCCGGTTTTGATCAACATTGTAAAAGAGTGATGACATGAAAGTATTAATTGCCGATTTTCTTGATGAGACGACGGTCGAGGCGCCGATTCTGGGCGATCGGGCGACGATCGAAATTGCGCGCGCCGCGTGCGAGGAGGAGTTGGGGGATCGGCCCGTCGACGCCGATGTGATCATTCTTTATCACGATATTTCGAGGCTTTCGGCTCTGACTCTGAATCGCGCCGAGCGTTGTCGCGGCGTCGTCCGCGCCGGGGTCGGTTTTAACAACGTCGATATCGAAACCGCTGGGAAGCTGGGGATCGTCGTCTGCAACGTCCCCGATTACGGAACCGAGGAGGTCGCCGATCACTCGATCATGTTGCTTTTGGCGCTGGCGCGCAAACTCTCCCCGTGCGATCGAGCGATTCGAGCGGGCGGCTGGGATTACCGTTCCGCGCTCGGCGCGCCGCGGCTCCGCGGGAAAACGATCGGGATCGTCGGCTGCGGACGCATCGGCGCCGCGACGGCGCTTCGCGCCAAGGCGCTCGGCCTCGACGTGCTCATTTACGACCCCAAGATCCCTCACGGCGTCGAGAAGGCGCTCGGAGTCGGCAGGGTTCACACGCTCGCCGAGCTCGCCGAGCGAAGCCTTTTTGTCAGCGTTCATTGTTATCTCGATCAATCGACCCGTCATCTCATCGACGCGAAATTCTTCGAAAAACTGCCGCACGGTGCGTATTTGATCAACACCGCGCGGGGACCGATCGTCGACGAGAAGGCGCTCCTCGCCGCGCTTGATTCGGGAAAGATCTCGGGCGCGGGGCTCGACGTCGTCGAGATCGAACCGCTTGCAAACGATCGCTTGCGCAAACATCCGAATGTTCTTCTCACGCCGCATTCCGCGTTTTACAGCGTCGAGGGGTTTATCGAGCTCCGGTCGAAGACCGCGGCCGAGGCGCTGCGGCTGATCCGCGGCGAAGACCCGCTCAACGCGGTCAACCGTGATTGTCTCGTCGATCCCCGATATCGTCGCGGCGGACGTTGATTATTATTTGATTAAATAAAAAGGTGATAAAAATGTCGGCGGTTCAAGAAAAAACACATACACGTGAACTGATGGAATTGATCCTCGCCGAGCGGATCCTCATTCTCGACGGCGCGATGGGGACGATGATCCAGCGGTACGGGTTGGAGGAGGCCGATTATCGCGGCGAGGCGTTCGGCGATTTTCCCACGCCTCCCGGCAAGGGATTAAAAGGTTGTAACGATCTGCTTTCGATCACTCGTCCCGAGATCATCGACGAGATTCACCGCGCTTATCTGGCCGCGGGCGCCGACGTGATCGAGACGAACACGTTCAACTCGAATTCGATCTCGATGGCGGGCGATTACGGTTTGGGCGATTACGTTTTTGAGATGAACCGAGCCGCCGCGGCGCTCGCTCGCCGCGCCGCCGACGATTTCACCGATCGAAACCCGTCCAAACCTCGGTTCGTCGCGGGGAGCATCGGACCCACGACGAAGGCCGCGAGCGTCGTCGTCGACGTCAACAGGCCCGGTTTCCGCGCCGTCACGTTCGACGAGCTTGTTGAATCGTATTATGAGCAGGTCTCCGGGTTGATCGCCGGAGGGGTCGACCTCCTCTTTCCCGAGACCGCGATCGACACGCTCAATCTCAAGGCGTGCCTGTTCGCGATCGAAAAGTATTTTGATGATCATCATATGCGGATTCCCGTGTCGGCTTCGATCACGATTCCAAGCCGCGACGGCAGGACGCTTTCGGGACAGACCGCCGAGGCCGCGTGGATCTCGATCTCGGGCTACGATCTCCTCAGCGTCGGGATCAACTGCGCGCTCGGCGCCGATCTGATGCGTCCTTATATTGAGACGTTATCGGAGATCAGTCCGGTTTATCTCAGTTGTCACCCCAACGCGGGGTTGCCCAACGAGTTCGGCGGTTACGATCACACCCCCGAGCTGATGGCCGAGATCGTCGGCGAGTTCGCCGCGAACGGCTGGGTGAACGTCGTCGGCGGGTGCTGCGGCACGACCCCCGATCACATCCGAGCGATGGCCGAGACGCTCCGAGCGTATCCTCCCCGTCGACGCCCCAAAATTGCAAGGATGTCTCGATACAGTGGATATGAGCCGCTGGTTATTCGACCCGAGACGAATTTCATCACGATCGGCGAGCGGACGAACATCACGGGATCGAAGCGGTTCGCTCGGATGATTAAAAGCGGCGAATTCGAATCGGCGCTCGCGGTCGCGCGCGATCAAGTCGAGGCGGGGGCGAACATCCTCGACGTCAACATGGACGAGGGGATGATCGACGGTGAAAAGGCGATGACCGAGTTCCTCAATTTAATCGCCGCCGAGCCCGAGATCGCCAAAATCCCGATCATGGTCGACAGCTCGAAATGGACGGTGATCGAGGCGGGGCTCAAATGTGTGCAAGGCAAGGGGATCGTCAATTCGATCAGCCTCAAGGAAGGCGAGACGAAATTTCTCGAACACGCCACGCTGGTCAAGCGGTACGGCGCCGCGGTCGTCGTGATGGCTTTCGACGAGGAGGGACAGGCCGTCTCCGCCGATCACAAAATCGCGATCTGTCGCCGCGCTTACAAGCTTTTGGTCGATCGCGCCGGATTCGATCCGTGCGACATCATTTTTGATGTCAACATATTAACCGTCGGCACTGGTATTGAGGAACACGACAATTACGCGGTCGAGTTCATCAAGGCGGTGCGCGAGCTGAAGAAGGAATTGCCCGAATGTAAAACGTCGGGGGGGGTGAGCAACGTCTCGTTTTCGTACCGGGGGAACGAGGTCGTGCGGGAGGCGATGAACGCGGCGTTTTTGTATCACGCGATTCGCGCCGGGCTTGATATGGGGATCGTCAACGCGGGCCAATTGATGGTTTACGAGGAAATCCCCAAGGATCTGCTCGAGCGGGTCGAGGACGTGCTCCTGAACCGTCGCCCCGACGCCGCCGACCGCCTGACCGAATTCGCCGAGACCGTGAAACGATCGACCAAAAAAGACGATACGAGGGCGCTCGCGTGGCGCGAAGCCGACGCCGATCAAAGACTGAAGCACGCGATTATCAACGGAATTGTGGAATTCATTGATATTGACGTCGAGGAGGCTCGGAGGCGGTACGATCGACCGCTTTCGATCATCGAGGGGCCGCTGATGGACGGGATGAACGTCGTCGGCGATCTGTTCGGCGCGGGGAAGATGTTTTTGCCCCAGGTCGTCAAGAGCGCCCGCGTGATGAAGAAGGCGGTGGCGTATTTGATGCCGTTCATGGAGGCCGAGAAGGCCGCCGGCGGCGAATCCGCGCGGCGCGCGCGGGGCAAGATTCTCATGGCGACCGTGAAGGGAGACGTCCACGACATCGGCAAAAACATCGTCGGCGTCGTTCTCGGCTGCAACGATTACGAGATCGTCGACCTGGGGGTGATGGTATCATGTGAACGTATTCTTGATTCAGCGATCGATAATAATGTGGATATGATTGGTTTATCGGGTTTGATCACCCCCTCGCTCGACGAGATGGCGCATGTTGCGCGGGAGATGACGCGTCGCGGGTTCAAGATTCCTCTTTTGATCGGCGGAGCGACGACGTCGGCGAAGCACACCGCGGTCAAGATCGCCCCCGCGTACGATCAGCTCGTCGTCCACGTGAAGGAC
>JAKBCQ010000401.1 GCA_021807585.1 Planctomycetota bacterium
GTCATAAAACCGAATCCGCGTCGTCGACCGCCAAGACGACCGACGCCAAAACGACCCCCGGGCCGCTCGTCTGGAAGGGAAGCTTCGACTGGGTTTCGGTCGGGGGAGGAATCAAAATCCCGGGTCGCGAACCGACCAAAGGACTGACGATCCCCTGGGAGTTCGCGGTCGATAGCCTAAGCGCGATCATGTATTTAATGGTTACATTGATAGCGACGGCGATTCATGTTTACTCGATGGGGTATATGCACGGCGATCGGCGTTATCCCCGGTTTTTCGCGTATCTTTCGCTCTTTTGTTTTTCAATGCTGGCGCTCATCGGCTCGGCGAATCTGTTTATGGTGTTCATGAGCTGGGAGCTCGTGGGGGTTTGTTCATATCTTTTGATCGGGCACTGGTACGAGGAGAAGAAAAACGCCGACGCCGCGAACAAGGCGTTCATCGTCAACCGCGTGGGGGACGTCGGCATGTTGATCGGCCTGGGTCTTTTGTGGACGAACCTGGGGACGTTCAACATCAGCGAGATCAATCACTCGCTGCGCAATAAAGCGGGCGAGCTGAACATTGTTTCAACCGAAAGTAGTTCGGTCGTCGAGTTGAGGAATCAGGAGACGGGGGCGCCGATCGTCGACGGTTGGACCGGCAAGCCTCGGCAAATCGCGACGTGGGCGCTCGTTTTAGCGGGATTGGGCGTGTTCGCGGGATGCGTGGGCAAAAGCGCTCAGTTTCCGCTTCACGTCTGGCTCCCCGACGCGATGGCCGGCCCGACGCCCGTCTCGGCGTTGATCCACGCGGCGACGATGGTCGCGGCGGGAGTTTATTTGGTGGGACGATTTTTCCCGCTCTTCACCGACGAGGTGCTGCTGACGATCGGTTACGCGGGAGGAATCACGCTCTTGATCGCGGCGACGATCGCGATGGTTCAGGTCGATTATAAAAAAGTGCTCGCGTATTCAACCGTTAGCCAATTGGGCTACATGATGCTCGGGCTCGGCGTCGGCGGCTGGTCGGCGGGATTGTTCCATTTGCTCACGCACGCGTTCTTCAAGGCTTTGTTGTTCCTGGGCGCGGGAAGCGTCTATCACGCGGTTCATACGTACGACATGCACGTGTTGGGAGGGCTGCGGAAAAAGATGCCGCGGACCGCGACGACGATGCTGATCGGCACGCTGGCGATCTCGGGCGTGCCGCTCTTCAGCGGGTTTTATTCGAAGGACGCGATCCTGGCGTCGTCGCTCAAGTTCGTCTCGGAACGCCCGAGCCACTTCCTCCTATTCGTGTTGCCGACCGCGGGAGCGGCGATCACCGCGTTTTATATGTTTAGACTTTGGTTGTTATTATTTTATGGCGAATCGCGGAGCGCCAAGAAAGACGCGCACGCCCATGGCCATGATCACGGTCACGGCCACGGCGATCACCACCACGACGATCCCGTGGCGCATGCTCACGAGAGCGAACCGATCATGACGATCCCGCTGATGGTGTTGGCGGCGTTCGCGGTGTTCGTCGGCTGGCCGATCACGATTCTGCCGTTCGCCGAGCCGATCGTTGAGCAAATGCTGTTATATTCAAGCCCTTTGCCGCCGATCGAATTGGGAATATTCCATTGGATCGCGATGGGTTTTTCGCTCGTCGTCGCGGCGACGGGGATCGGCCTGGCGTTTGCGTTTTACGCGTGGAAAATGTTTGACGCGCGGAAATTCGCCGAGAGCTTCAAGCCTTTGTATCGCTTGTTCTCGGCAAAATGGTACTTCGACGAAATCTACGACGTCCTGCTGGTGAAACGAACGCTCGACCTCGCGCACGCGATGCGCGGGTTCGACAAGTACGTGGTCGACGGGGTCGTCAACGGCGCCGCGATGATCACGATATGGGCGAGCAAGCTCGACGGCCTGTTCGATAAATTCGCGGTCGACAAATTGGTCAATTTGTTCGGCGACCTGATTTACATGATCGGCGATCGGAGTCGTTGGATTCAAACGGGGCGATTGCGCAATTACCTGATGGTGTTGACGGTCGCGGTATTCGGCCTGTTCCTGGGGGTGGTCGTTTGGATTCAACGCGGCTAAAATCGCGTCGGATTCGGCGGACGAGTGATCGGCATATTACTTTTTGAGCGCGGATGGTGAGATCGACATGAGCGACTTCCAGTTGTTGACCTCGTTGTGGCTTATCCCCTTGTTGGGCTCGATCGGCGTGCTCTTCGCGCCCAAGAAATCCGAGCATCTCGTCAAGTGGATCGCGCTCGCGGTCTGCACCGTGACGTTCCTGCTGAGCATCCTCGCGTTCGGCGCGTATACGGCGCCCGGCGAATCGTCGCCGATGGCTTCGTCGCTCCGCGACCGCGCCGAGAACAACCTGATCCTTTCAAGGCTCGAAGGAAACGGGATCGTCTCTTCTCCCAAAGATCTCGACGTCGACGGCGACGGCATGATCAACAAGCTCGAGATCACGCGTTGCGGAATGACCCCCGAAGTCTTCGACAAAGTCGATAAAGACAAAGACGGCAAGCTCTCGTCGGCGGAATACGGGAGCCTCGGCGTCGAGGATCTCGTCGTTCGCGAAGCATGGATCCCCTATTTCAACATCCAATATTATCTCGGTCTCGACGGCATCAGTCTCAGCCTCGTCCTCCTCACCGGTCTCACGAGCCTGCTCGCGTGCGGCGCGTCGTGGAAGATCGAAAAACAGGTGAAGGGCTATTATTCGCTCTTCCTCCTGCTGCTGGCGAGCATGATGGGCGTGTTCATGGCGCTTGATATGTTCTTGTTTTATATTTTCTTTGAAGTGATGCTGTTGCCGATGTACTTCCTGATCGCGATCTGGGGGGGGCCGAACCGCGAATACGCCGCGATCAAGTTCCTTTTGTTCACGTTGTTCGGGTCGGTGTTCATTCTTGTGGGTATATTGATCCTTTACTATTACGGGGGCGACGCGCAGGTTACGCTGGGGGGAAACCCGTTCCTCGCGCATTCGTTCGATTCGATCTGGGTCGCCCGCGCCGCTTCGGAAACGACGTATTACGGGTCTTACATCCAGAAATGGGTGTTTTCTTTGATGTTGATCGGCTTCATCGTCAAACTGCCGTCGTTTCCGTTCCACACGTGGCTCCCCGACGCGCACGTCGAGGCGCCCACTCCGATCAGCATGATTCTGGCGGGAGTTTTGCTCAAGATCGGCGGCTACGGTTTGATCCGCTTGGCCTGGCCGCTCGCCCCCGTCGGCGCCTACGAGCTCGCGACCCCCGTCGCCGCGATCGGCGTCTTCAGCATCATCTACGGCGCTCTCGTCGCGATGGCGCAGACCGACTTCAAAAAGCTCGTCGCGTACAGCTCGGTCAGTCACATGGGATACGTCACGCTCGGGATGGCCGCGGTCAGCCTGACGGCCGATCCCAAATATTACTCGTACGGCGTCAACGGCGCGATGTTCATGATGATCGCGCACGGAATCACGTCGGCCGGTATGTTCTTCCTGGTGGGAGTGATTTATGATCGCTTGCACACGCGTGATTTGAACAAACTCGGCGGGCTCTTCCAACCGATGCCGCTTTACGGCTTCGCGTCGTTCATCATCTTTTTCGGATCGATGGGGTTGCCGGGCCTCTGCGGATTCATCGCCGAGGTTTTCGTGATCCTGGGAGCGTTCAATTTCAATTATAAACTCGCGATCCTGGCCGCAACCGCGGTCATTCTTACCGCGGGTTACATCCTTTGGACCCTTCAGCGCGTTTTCCTCGGGCCGAATCAAGAACATAAACATCAACCCGATCTTGATATGCGCGAATGGTCGATCGCGGTTCCCCTGATCGTCCTGACGGTCGTCCTCGGCGTCGCGCCCCAGTGGAGCCTGCTGAAATGGATGGGCCCGTCGGTCGATCACGTCGTTCAGGCCATCACCACCGCGAAGGGTATGCCCTCGGTCGCCAAGCCCGAAGTCAAAACGATCGCCCAACCGAAATCGGCCTCGCCCGCCGATCCCGCGGTTTCGATGATCAATCGCTAATTCGACGGTCCCAGGCCGAGTTCGAACCGTCGGCCGACCGATCGTCGACCCGCGTGAGTACCCGGCCATGAATCGATATGTGATTGTTTTAGTGACCCTCGCGCTTTGCTACGTCGATCCTTATCCGCGGGCTCGCGGCCAATCGGTCGCGGGGTCGACCCCAAACGCGATCGTCGCGAGCAAACAAGCCCGCGACGCGGGGAAGGGGAGTTCGTCCAAAAAAGCGAACTCGCCACGCGGCGAAATCCGCCTCCCCGTCACCCGCGACGTCTGGTTCTCAGAGGTCGGCGCCGAGGCCGACGGCAACAACGGAGCGGCGCCTCGCCTTAAACTCAAATCGCAT
>JAKBCQ010000402.1 GCA_021807585.1 Planctomycetota bacterium
GGGTCAGCCCAACGCGATGGGAGGTCGTGAGGCGGGTCTGCTCGCGCAGCAGCTTCCGGGTTATCGCCAGGTCGACGACGCCGATCATCGCGGCGAACTCGAGCGTTATTGGGACTTGCCGGCGGGATCGATCTCCGAACGTCCCGGGCTGACCGCCGTCGAGATGTTCCGCGCCCTCGAAACGGGACGATTGAAAGCGATCTGGATCGCCGCGACGAACCCGATGGTGAGCCTTCCCGATCTGCACCAGGCCAAACGCGCGCTGGCGAAGGCCGAACTCGTCGTCGTCTCGGACGCGTATCATCCCACCGAGACGTCGCGGATGGCCGACGTGATCTTCCCCGCGGCTCAGTGGAGCGAAAAGGAAGGGACGAGTACAAACAGCGAACGGATGGTTTCGTACAGCGAGGCGATCGTCGCGCCTCCCGGCGAGGCCCTTGCCGACTGGAAGATCCTCGCCGATTTCGGCCGCGCGCTTGGATATACTGGATTCGATTATGATTCCGCGGATCAGGTTTGGGATGAATTCATTCCTTTAACTTCAGGACGCGTGTGCGACATGGCGGGAATCACCGCCGAGCGTCTTCGCCGCGAACGACACGTGCAATGGCCTTGTCCGAGCGTCGATCATCCGGGATCGAAACGACTTTATCTCGATCGGATCTTCCCCACCGAAGACGGCAAGGCTCGCTTGCTGGCGCGGCCGCACCGCGAACCGCGCGAGAAACCCGACGACGATTATCCATTAGTACTGACAACAGGACGCGTTTACGCACACTGGCACACGCTGACGCGCACGGGGAAATCGGCGAAGCTCAATCGCCGCGAACCGGGGCCGTACGTTGAGGTTCATCCCGACGACGCCGCCGATTTCGGTCTTGAAGACGGCAAGCTCGCCGAGGTGACGAGTCCGCGCGGCGCGCTCAGACTTCCGGTTCGGCTCAATCAAGGGATGCGCAGGGGGCTCGCGTTCATTCCGTTTCATTGGGGCGCCGAGCTCGTCGCCGCGAATTACCTGACGATCGCCGCGGTCGATCGCGTTTCCAAACAACCCGAATTCAAATATTGCTCCATAAGAATCGAACCCGTGCACGCGCGCCGCTCGCCGAGGAACGGCGAGACCGCCGGCGGATCGCGATCGAACCTTGTCGAAACATCGCGGCGAGCGCGAACCTGAAGATTGTAATGAGTTCATGCATATTTATCATTTTAGTCACTTTGGGGAATACGATTGATGAATCCGGGCGAGATGCGGCGGTCGGGTCATTGGCCCACGCTTTTATGTGCGTTTTTGTATTTTGATATAAGTTTTATGATATGGGTATTGCTCGGGGCGCTCGGCGTCGGTCTCGCCGCCGAATTCCATCTCGACGCGGCGTCGAAGGGATTGATGGTGGCGGTACCGATTCTCGGCGGTTCGATCCTTCGCCTCGGCATGGGGATTCTGGCGGATCGATGGGGCGCCAAAAGAACGGGGCTTCTGGGACTGGCGACGACGACGATTCCGCTGTTGCTTGGATATTTTTGGGTTAATAACTTTTCACAGCTTTTGATCGTTGGTTTGTTGCTGGGAGTGGCGGGGGCGAGCTTCGCGGTCGCGCTTCCGCTCGCGAGCCGGTGGTATCCTCCCGAGCGACAGGGGTTCGTGCTGGGAATCGCGGGGGCTGGGAACAGCGGAACGCTGATTTCGATGGTGTTCGCGCCTCGGCTCGCTCCCTACCTGGGTTGGCGCGGCGTATTCGCTTTGTGTTTGATTCCCGTGATCGTCACGTTCATCGTCTTCGCTCTCTTTGCCCAAGACGCGCCCGGTCGACCCGCGCCCAAAAGGGTGAGCGATTATGTGAAGCTCCTCGGCCGAGCCGACACCTACCGGTTCTGTTTCTTTTATTCGGTGACGTTCGGCGGATTCGTCGGTTTAAGTAGTTATTTGCCGATATTTTTTAAAGACCGCTACGGAATTGATCCGGTGCGGGCGGGGATGTTGACGATGATTTGCGGAGCGGCGGGATCGTTTCTCAGGCCCGTCGGCGGTTACTTATCCGATCGGTTCGGCGGCGTCGGCGTCCTTTCGGTGTTGTTCGTTTTGTTGACCGCGGCTGCTGGGCTGATGTCCACCTCTCCGCCGATCGCCCTTGGGATGACGACACTCGTGTTCGCGATGGCGATTCTCGGGCTCGGGAACGGGTCGGTGTTTCAGCTTGTTCCGCAACGATTCGCCAAGGATATGGGGGTGATCACGGGTTGGGTGGGGGCCGCGGGGGGCTTCGGCGGTTTCGGCTTGCCGATCATCCTGGGACGCTTATACCAAGCGACGGGAAGCTTTGGCCCCGGGTTTTTGATGCTCGCGCTGATCGGGGTCTCGGCGACGTTTGCGATCCGCCGAATCGGCGCCGCGCCGGGCGAAGCTTTCGTCGCGCGAACCGAGCGCGAGCCCGCCGAGATCGTGTACGGAAACGAACTCCCCCCCGTCTTGGCGCCCGCGGCGTTCGAAACGACGTGAGCAGCTACTCAAACTAAAAAATACATTGATATTATGTTATTAATGTGTTATAAGCGAGGCTTGCTTCAAGGATCGCCCTTTTGAAAGCATGTGCGAATATAACGGTGTTTTTAAGGCGGACGAGGAGTCGACCGAACCGATCTCTCTTCTTCCATCCTCCAGGGAATCGGCCTCTGGTCGAACGCTTTGTGCTCGCGTAAGATCAAGACAAATGTCTTGTTTTCGCGTCTCCGGGAGGGCGTTGATGTTTCAATTGAACGGGCTTTTTTTCTTCACCATAATCGCCTGGTGGGCGTGGGGGTCGGATGTGGATCGAAACGGAGCTCCCTCGTCGAAGTCGTCCGCGGCCGAATCGCGCGCTCTCGTCGCCGAATATCGGAAGAACCTCGCCGAACTGATCGCACATTATTCGGCGATACGGTGCGAGGGAAACTTTCATGAGGTTATCGTCGGCCCCCCCGATTCGGCTGGTCAGGTAGCGTCGGTCGAGGGTGATTTTCATGAGACCTTCGCTGTCGATTCGGGACGAACCGTCTTCTCCCGCGTTCAAACAAGTGATTCCAGACATAAGGATATCGAGAAACTCGAAAGCGTTTTTGTCTTCGAGCCGATCCTCGGCGACCACGAATCGATCAATATCGCTTTACATCGCCTCGAGTCCGAACGATCTTATTCGCGCGAGGGAATCAACAAAGCGAAACGCGTGATTCAATCATATGTTCGATCGGCGCGTGGTTTTTTTCTGGCGCCGATCTCCGTCGAATCGTATCTGATAAACGATTTGTTCAGATCGGCAGATTTTTCGATCGATCACGCGGCGCTCGTCGACGTTCAGGGGGAACGGCGACTTCATCTCGACTTTTCGCTCAAATCGACTCCGCGACTTATGGGTGCCAAGGGATGGTTTGAGGTCGATACGCGTCGCGGCTGGTCGGTTCGCGAATACCGCTTTCAAACGAACGACGGGTTTCGATCGGTTCACGGGCTCGTCCGTTATGTCGACGACGGCGGAACATTTCCAAGACCCTTAGTTGTGAATATATCAGGACAATATAAAAATCTGTCGAAGACGGAACGGACTTGTGAGATCGATCGGATCGGTTCGGCTTCGATTCCTCCGCTGAAGCTCACTGCGGCCGCGTTCGGGATCGGCGATTTCACGGTCGCACGCGATGACCGTCGGCTTTACATGCTCGCGATCGCGATCATCGCCGTGGTCGCGTCAGCGATCGTTCTCATTGAGCGGAAACGACGATTACATCGATTGAAAACAAGACTGAAATTATAATATAAATATTTGTTATCGCAACGTCGGCGAATGGATTCCACGGCGCGCGAACTTGATAGGCGATGCACAGAAACGAATGCACTCACGGCGCGTTCTCGATACCGATCAGCCGGTTCCTGTTACATTTACGTGCGTCGTGGCGCGGTTCAAGCAGCACACTCAAGCATGACAAGCGGCTCGACGACGACGGCATCTACATACACATGTGTTACAGACACCCAATCATTTCCAGTCCGTGTATGTCGGCGATTTGGAATGATCATAAATGGCTTGGCTGGTCACGGTTTGCGTCAACGAGGTTGCGTCGTGGATTCGGCTAGAGTCGCCTCCGATCTCGGTTCCCGGCATTTCTTGGGCGCCTAGATCGTCTGGTTCTATCGGAAGGATTGCCAATCCTCCGATCGAACGATCCGCGCATCGAGCTAACGCGATAAAATCGCGGTATATGATACAAGAAGTCGACATCGATTTTATCGCATCGTCTCATTGCACAATCTAAAATTAGACGTGAATAAGTGATTACTTATTTATATCATAAGATCACAATTGTATTT
>JAKBCQ010000403.1 GCA_021807585.1 Planctomycetota bacterium
GAAGCGTTTTCGACCCAATCGGAGGATGATCGCTCGCTCTCCCTCGAGCTTCCCCTCGGCCTTCCCCTCGGCCTTCCCTTTCTCTTCGCCTCTATCCAGCCAAATACGAACGAACGACGATTCTTCAATCATGCTCATCGTCTTCAGGCCTCCAAGGATCTCGTGGATCGTCCCCTTGTCCAAAACCAACCCCGCCCACACGAGCGAGATCTGCATCAGTATACCCGCTTCCTCGCGAGTCGTCTCCCTCCTCAGACGGTCGTCGACCTGCCGCAACACCTCCGGAACCTTGTCGACGGGAACGTTCGCCAACGGGGCGAACGGCAAGAAGCCAAGATCGCCCTTCAGTAAACTTTCGGCGGAACACTCCCAGGCGCGGATTACATAATAGTTGAAGTCGGCGACACGAAACCCCCACGACATATCAATGATATAGCGACCGTTGATATCTTTGTGATCGGCCTCGGGTCTTAACAAGATCACGGCGCTTAAGATCGGCAACTTATGACGATAATCGATCATGCCGCTGTAGCGTCTGAGCCTGCGGGGAAGATCGTCGTCGCGGTTTGCTTGAAGTTCGATATGAACGAGATACGGGGATTCGGCTTCGACCCGAAAAACCGAATCAACCTGCGCGGTGACGGTCGAGAAATCGGATTCGATCAAACTCACGGGGCCTGTAACGGGAACGTTGACGTATTGCAAGAACGCTTCGGGCTTGAGTTCCATAAGTTCCTTGCCCGCGGCGTCGTACGGCTTGGCCATGATGAGAAAGCCCTTGGACTGTGTGTGCCGAGATGGAGGAAAAGTGCGATTCAACCGAATGTAGAACGAATCGACGCCGAGAACGAGTGGGATCCGCCGGGAGATGTGGGTTTTGGGGGAGATACCCAAGCAGAGCCGGACGGAAGGTGAGCTCGAAGTCTCGAGAGGATCTCCTGCGGGCGCGACTTGTCAAAACGTGGGCCGGAGCTTACGATCCTTTGATCGTTCTTGATCGTTTACGATCGGGGGCGCAATCGATCAAGGGATGTCGAACCGGTCGCCGATGATTGGGTCGAAAGAATAATTTCGAACCAAATTCGATTGCCGAACGTATTGTGCGTGAGCAACCTCCGCGCGTGGAGATCGTCGTCCTCGAGGCGTATGTCGCTTGGGCGAGAGCTTTATTACCGAGTATTCGTCTTCATTCGATTTTTCTGTTCTCGCGATGAGTTCGATTTTTTCATCGACAGGCGATCGCATCGGCGAGAACGATTTTCACGGTTTTCTTGATCACGCGTGCTCGCGTCCGGGTTGAGCGTCGGATGGAAGATTGGAAGCAATCCACCGTCGCGATCGTGGCGGCGATCTTTGATCTTGTAATTTTTATTTTCGTCGATCCCCGAGCCGAACGCGGCATAGGGGAGTTGAAACAGGCGCCATCGTGATGAGTCAAGACGTCATTATTGAGATCCGCAACCTCACCAAGGTCTACTGCGACTTCTGGGGCCGACCCAAAGTCCAGGCGCTCAATGCGCTCGACCTCAAGATTCATCGAGGCGAGATTTTCGGTCTGCTCGGGCCGAACGGCTCGGGGAAGACGACGACGATCAAGCTTCTTCTCGGCTTGCTCTTTCCCACCAAAGGCGACGCGCTCATTTTCAACGAGCCGACGACGAACGTGGCCAAGAACGAACGGATCGGCTATCTGCCCGAAGAATCGTATCTTTACAAATTCTTGAACGCTTCCGAAACGCTTCATTTTTACGGTCGTTTGTTCAAGATCGATTCGGCCGAGCGGACGAAGCGGGTCAATCGGTTGATCGACTTGGTCGGGTTGTCGGCGGCGAAGCATCGCCAGCTTCGCGAATACTCGAAGGGTATGCAGCGGCGGATCGGGCTGGCGCAGGCGCTCATCAACAACCCCGAATTGATCCTGCTCGACGAGCCGACGTCGGGGCTCGACCCGATCGGCACGTCCGAGATCAAAAAGTTGATTCTCGATCTGCGCGAGCAGGGCAAGACGATCGTTTTGTCGGGGCACCTTCTGGCCGACATGCAGGATATTTGCGATCGGATCGCGATTCTTCATAAAGGCGAATTGAAGGAAGTGGGCAAGGTGTCCGATTTGTTGACGGTTCAAGACGTGACTCAAATCAAGACCCGCGATCTTCCTGAAGCGGCGTTGCGTGAGATTCAAGACGTGATTACTCGTCATGGCGGTGAATTGCTGGCGATCGATCATCCGACGACGACGCTTGAAGAACTGTTCCTGCGAATCGTCCGCGAGAGCGATCTCCATCCTGGACGCCGTCGTGTCGGCGAGCGTCCTCGCGACGGCGAGCCGGTCCGCCCCGAGGCGGCGACGACGGGTTCGCCCCGCTGATATCGAACACGATTCCGGCGATTGACGATTGAGTCGCCCGCGTCGCGAAGCGATTCGCGACGTCGCGAGCGGCCGCATCAAACCGTGTATTTTCCGCGACAACAAGACAAGCAATCGAGGGTTCGGCGCGTGTCATCTGTGTTTATACCATTGTTCGCTCAAGCGGGAGGGGTGGAGCCGAGGGTTCTCGACGTCGTGCTCCTTTGGATGAGAGTGATCGGCGATCCGCAAGTGACGATCGGCGGAAAGTGGGGCGGACTTTTATCTTGGGTCAAGGTCGTCGCGCTGTTTAGCCTGCTGGGCTGGGTGTTCCACTGGGTTTTGCGGGCGTATCAAAATTCGCTTTCGGTCTCGCGAGTCAAATGGCTCGATTACGCCGCGGGCGTCGCGGTGCTGGGGGGGATCGGAACCGCTCTTTTGCAGGTTTTGCAATCGACCGAAAAGATCCACTTATATCCAATCGTAATGGTAATCGCGGGGACGACTTGCGCCCTGATCGTTTCGATCTGGATCGAACGCGCCGTCTGGGCGTGCGTTTTACGGCTTGGAACCCGCGTCGATTTCAACGTCCTCGCCGCGGTTCACGTCGCGCTCGGCGTCGGCGTCGTCGTCAGTTTGCTGTTGCGTCGCATGTATTTGCGCATGAATATCAACGTCGGCTACGCGAACGCGATCGCCGACGGCGTGCGCTACGGCGCCACCTTTATGGGATTCGTCGTTCTACTGCGCGTGGCGAGTTTGATCTTGCCCGACATCGTGGCGATCCGACCGCGCCGGCTGTACGCGATCGCTTGGCACACCGTCGTCGAGTCGACTCGGCGGATGTGGGCGCCATACGTCGTCGTCGCGGTGTTTCTTGTCGTGCTCGCGTTCACGAGCTGGTTCCTCCAAGAGCCTCCTCGCGCCGCCGAGTACGGACGTCTTTATGTGATCACGCTTACGCTTCTTTGCTCGTTATTGTTGACGATCATGGTCGTTTTCCTCACGCCCCTGAGCTTGCCGTCGGATATCCAAAATCAAACGATCTACACGATCGTTTCCAAGCCCGTGCGTCGGCTCGAACTCGTTTGGGGTCGGATCATCGGGTTCATGGCGCTGGTCACCGTGCTCGTGCTGCTTTTCGGCGGTTTCAGCCTGGCTTACTTATCGCGCCAGGTGGGGGGCCAGATCACCCGCACCGAATCCGAGGCGAAGCGCGCCGAAGCCGAAAACAGGCTCGACGAGGCGAAGACGCTGCGTGAACAGGCCGATCAGATGCGTACGAGAATGGGGGCTCGCATCCCGGTTCGGGGCGCTCTCACGTTCCTCGACTCGCGCGCCGCCAAGCGGCTTAAGGGGGTCGATGTCGGCCAGGAGATGCAATTCCGGAGCTTTATCGAAGGGGCGACTCCCGCCGCGGCGATCTGGAAGTTCGGCCAGGTGCTCGACCCGCGCGACGAATACTTTCAAGACGTCGCCAAGTCGAAAGGAATGGCGCCTCCGCCGCGGTCTTTGCCGCTGCTCGATCGGCGGATTCCGCTCGATCGATTCCTCGCAGCGGGGACGATCGAGGCCAAGCTCGACGAATTCTCGAATCTTGAACAAGAGGTCAACGTAATGCGCGCCGAGCAACGGCGACGGTCGGCCGAGGGGAAAGATTCGAGTGCGCTCGCCGATGCGATCAAGCAAAAAGCCCAACTGGCCGCCAAACTCCGCGGCGATCTCGATCAGCTTAAGGCGAAGGAGAGCGAGATCCGCTCGAAGGCCGACGCCGAGGAGAAAGCGGGGCGATCAACCGCGGCCGCCGATTTGCGGGACGAGGCCGACAAGCTCCATTCACCCGATATCCCGATCGAAATGACCTTCACCGTTTATCGGACGACGAAGGGACAGATCGGCGATGCGGTTTACGCGTCGCTTAGCGCGACGAACCCGTACACGGGCGAACGGTATCCGACGACTTTTCCCGTCCACGAGTATTACACCAATA
>JAKBCQ010000404.1 GCA_021807585.1 Planctomycetota bacterium
GCGATCGATCGTCTTTTGGTGGTTCCTCCTCAAAACGGCAATCGATCAAATCACGCCGATTCGGCATCATGATGATGCGAAAAAACAACGGAATCCTCAGCCGGCACGTTTCTACCGGGTCGTACTGAAGTTTTTCCTCAACACGACCTCACCGCACGGGCGCGAACCGAATGCGGCGCAATCAATACATCATACAAACATATCATATTTTTATCACGCTTTCCAGAACCGAGAACCCGGTCCAACCGTTCGGCTTTGCGTCGGTCGAAGCGACGGTTATCATACGATCTTAAGTTGATCGCGATTCCGACTCGTTTCAGGGTACTCGCGCCGATGATTTCGACCGAACGACTGACGAAACGCTATGGCGCCAACCACGCGTTGCGCGATCTCACGCTCGAGGTGCGTCCCGGCGAAGTCTTCGGCCTCCTCGGCCCCAACGGGTCGGGGAAGACGACGACGATCCGTCTCTTGCTGGGAATGATCAAACCGACCGCGGGACGTGCGAGCGTAGCCGGACGCGATTGCTGGAACCAAAGCCTCGCCGTCCGCGAACGCGTCTCCTATCTACCCGGAGAACTTCGCTTATATGGACACATGACTGGATACGCGTTGCTTAAATTCCTCTCCGATCTCCGCGGCGGCGCTTCGCTCGACCGCGCCGTGGCGATCGCCGAGCGCGTCCTCAAGGTCGAGCTCTCGCGGAAGATCCGCACCTTCTCCACAGGAATGAAGCAGAAATTGGCGCTTTCACAAGCTTTTGCCGATCCAGTTGATATTTTGATCCTTGACGAACCGACCTCGGCGCTCGACCCCTCGGCGCGAGACGTCGTGCTCGAACTGGTAAGGGCCGCACGCGCCGAGCGGCAAACCGTCATTTTCTCGGGGCACGTTCTTCCCGAGGTCGAGGCGGTCGCCGATCGCGTCGCGATCATGCGCAAAGGTCGATTGATGCATCTCGAGGACATGCACGAACGGCGGACGAACCTCCGGCTCGTCCTCGTCCGGTTCGACGGCGCCGACGCCGTCCCGCGCGATTTTCCCGAGCATCTCGATCTCGCGCCGCGCGACCTCAACGGCGAAACCGCGCTCCTCGAACATCGAGGCTCGCCGCGCGAACTCTTCACCTGGCTCGCCGAGCAACGCGTCGTCGACGTCGCGATCGGAACCGACGATCTAAAATCCTTATACGATCGGTTCCACGGCCCGAACGTGACCGAAGACGAATTCGAGGAGTAATCATGAAGGTTTTCTTCGCGCTCGTCCGAAAACAACTCGGCGAAACCAAATGGCCCCTCATCGTCTTGGCGGCTTCGCTCTTCGCGATGAGCTGGATGACCGTCTTCGTCACGTGTCGCATGGAACGTCGGTTCAAAAAAGAAACAGACGTCACCGCGGCGATGCGCAATCGCGCGTTTTTGCGAGGCATGGGCGGCGGGTCGATGGATTATTCGTCGGGGGCGATCGAACTCGCGTTCTGGAATCACCCGTTCCTCATCATCGCGATCGCAATCTGGCCGATCGGCCGAGCGTCGGCGGCGATCGCGGGAGAAATCGAACGCGGATCGATCGACCTCGTCCTCTCAAGGCCGATCAGCCGAACGTCGTATTTTGGATCGCAAATTGCCGTAATGTTTATTGGCTTATTGATATTGGCGTTCGCGCTCGTCGCCGGGAATCTCGCCGGCACGATCTACAACCCCGTCGAGAAGCCCCCGGGGGCGCTTCAGATGCTCGATCCCCTGATCAACCTGATCGCGCTCTGCTTAAGCTGTTATGGATTCACCGTGTTGATCTCGGCGATCGACATCGTCCGCTGGCGCGCCAATCTCTTCGGCGCGTTCGTCACGCTCGCTTCCTACGTGATGCACGTCGTCGCGAACATCCCCTCGCTCGATAACGTCAAGTTTCTTGATCATTATTCGATCTTCAAGGCGTACGACCCCGTCGCCGCGTTTGTCGAGGGGGGCTCGAAACTCGCGTTCAACATCGAGGTTTTACTCGCGATCGCCGCGATCGGAATCGCCGCGAGCTTCGTCGCCTTCTGGCATCGCGACGTCCCCTCCAACAGTTGATTCCTCAATCAATTGACGATACCCGATCAAAATACGCCGACGCTTCGCATTCGTGGAAACGCCCGCGATCGCATCAATCATCCCTCGGGAGTCAATCCGAGGACGACGTCGAATCGAGCCTTGAGCTCGCCGATCTTCGACCCGTCGAGCTCGGCGAAATCAATCGTCACCGATTCCCGAGCCTTCGAATCGCGAATCGATCGGTAAATCCCGTCGCGCTCGTTGAACTTCTCTCCCTTCACGTAACATTGCGTTGTCAACAAATGCTTATCACCGCGTTTGATCTTGAAATGAATGTGCGGGGTCCTGCCGGGATACTTCACGGGCTTGATCGTCCGAAAATAATACTCGCCCGAAGAACCCGTCAGAAAACGCCCGTACCCCTGGAAATTCGCGTCGCGATCGGCGCGATTGCCGCTTCGCGTGTGAATATAAGCGCCCTTGGCATCAACTTGCCAGATCTCGACGATCGCGTTTTTGACGGGAACCCCCCTCGAATCAACAATCAGCCCCGACAGATGGGTGATCGACCCGACCGCGGGAGTGATCGCGTCGTTGACGATCAGCAGGTCGTTGTCGGTATCGAGCGGCAGCTTGTCGGGATAAAACGGACCCTCGGTTTGCGCCGGGGTTTTCGTCAATTCGTCGGCGAACACCCCGCGACACGCGAACGCCGCGGCGCCGAACGAGAGGTTTCGCAAGAACGTCCGCCGATCGCCGAACGAGAGGATCTCAATCATCGTTTTCGCTTCCCATGACAAAGATGGACGGGATCGACACGACCGGGAAATCAAGACGCGACTCAAAACCGTACGCGCCATGATGGATCGATCCGATCGCGAAGTCGGTCGAATCGCACCGACCGCGACGCTCGATCGACGCTCGATGCCAAAAACCATCGAACCGACTCCAATCTTAGCCGAGCGATCGTCGCCGCTCAAGACGCAGTCGAATCCAATCCTCCACGTTATCTTATAATATGAACATTATCCCAGTTTCCTGAGCGTGAATTCGAGCGCGCGATCCTCGGAGACGCGTATCGCCCGATCAAAAGCAACGACGACGCGATTCGCGGTCTGATCGAACCTCGCCTCGGCCTTCGCTCCGCCGATCGTCGCCGCGACCGACCCCGCCTTCATCGCCGCCGGAACCTCGACCGCGAACGTCTTGACGCGCGCCGAACCGTGGCGAACAATCAACCGCGCCCAGAATCGATCGGCTTCAATCTTTTGTTCATAAGTTCCCCAGCCTTCGGCGGCGACGAACGGTGCTCGGAAATCGGCTCCGCCGATCCGGGGAGCGAACCCGAAACGCCCCTTCGGTCCGTGATGCTCGAAGCCGCACGCCGCGAGAAACGCGCCGAAACTCGCCATCGATCTCGCATAATGATCGCTGCATTCCACTTCATTATAAGGATTGCGCAATCTTGGATGATAACGATCGTGGATCAATCGCGCGACCGCCAAACCCTCGACCGTCATCCCCTCCCAAATCATATGCGAACATACTTGCCATTCAAATCCCGTCATACACTCGTTAAAATACATCGCCGACCACGCGCCGGCGCCCGAAACCTGCGGAGGCCTGCCGAACGGAAACGTAACCATCAAAAGCCCCCCTTCGCCCGGCAGCGCATACCACCTCCCCGCGGGATTCGCCTTGCGATACCGACCGACGTCGGGGGTGACGCTGAATCGCCACAACGAACCGAGCGCACGCCTCACGTGCGCCTCGTCCATCACCCGACCAAGCCCCGTCTGCCACGCCCACGATTGACCGAAAACCTGGTCGATCTCGCACCCGTCGTACGATCCAACCTCGTTCATATGCGCCCGATCGCCAACATGAACATAATAACCAAATTTTTCTCGCCAGCACATCCTATCAAGTTCGCGAACCCCCGAATCGAACCGAGCTCGGCACAGCCGCGCGAATTCGCCGTCGCCGACCTCCAGAGCCATCTCCTCCCCCGCTCGAAGCGCCGCGTGGTAAAGACCGACCAGCCAGGGAACCACCCCGAACCAATCGGCGTCGAGCGTATTGTGCATCGGACCGCGGATGATACCCGATCCCTCCTTATCACGATCAATCACACACATAAGCGCGCGTTTGATCCCAGGCCAAAGCCGTCTTAGATACGCGTCGTCGGCCGATGTCTGATGATCGCGATACGCGCGGAGGATCACGCCGCATTGACCGTCGACCGCGAACAGATCGCCGAACTCGCCGCGATAACGCACCACCCCCGTCTTGCCGTCG
>JAKBCQ010000405.1 GCA_021807585.1 Planctomycetota bacterium
CCGCGTCAATTTCCATTCCACAACAAACTGAACGAATCTACGTTTTTATGATCACTGATTTAGATATTATGATCAAATCGATGATTCGTTCGTCGAAATCGGCGAGGATCGACGAATTCGCAGACCGATTCAAAATCATGCATTGATGAGCCGACTCAAACCGATTCGATCGCATCGGTCGATTCCAGTTTTGATACGTGATTCCGGATCCAAGTCGTTCCGCGCGCCTCAACCAACACGCTCCCTGATAATTCCCACACGTTCGAGCCGCTTTTCGCCGATCTTAGAAAATAGTTGACTATCATCTGCAAGTTAAGTAAGATTACGGGGGATTCACGATTCAGGGAGCTTGATTCGCATGCTTGCCGAACCGCCGACTCAACCGGAACCTTCGATCGCGATGCGGTTGGAATCGTTTCAAACACGAGACTGGGCCGAGGAAAACAGCCGGTTGGCGCACGCCGACCCGCGCGAAATCCTTTGCTGGGCGAACGAAACGTTCGGTCGCAAGCTGACGATGGCGACCGCCTTCGGACCCGAGGGGTGCGTCCTTTTGCACATGATCGCCGAGATCAACCCGAAACTACGCGTGTTCAATCTTGATACGGGCTATCAGTTCGCCGAGACGCTCGCGGTGCGCGATCGCGTTCGCGAACGCTACGGAATCGACGTCGAACTCGTTCAACCCGATACGACCGTCGCCGAATATGAAGCCGATCACCCGATCCCGCTTTATGTCACCAACCCCGATCGCTGCTGCCACGATCGTAAGATCGTCCCCTTGCGCCGCGCCGTCTTAGGCTACGACGCGTGGATCTCGTCGATTCGGGGCGATCAAACCGCCGACCGGGCGCGCACCCCCGTCGTCGGCTGGGACGCCAAATTCAGCCTCGTGAAGGTCAACCCGCTGCTCAACTGGACGCGACGCGAAGTTTGGGCGTTCATCCATGCGCATGACGTCCCTTACAATCCGATGTTCGATCAGGGATATTCATCGGTCGGATGTTTCCCGTGCACCAGGCCGACCGCCGAGGGAGAATCCGAACGCTCGGGCCGATGGGCCGGCAAGGCCAAAACCGAATGCGGCCTGCACTCGCTCGACAGCAGCCAACTCTAACATATTTGCATGAGACAAACTAACTTGAGATTTCACGAAGGCGCGATCGGGAGGTTATCACTTTACCTGTGCTGAAGATCTCGGCGAAGGCGGAATACGCGTGTTTGGCTGTGCTGGAATTGGCGCGACACCGCGCCGACGAGGCGCCCGTGCGCATCCGAGCGATCGCCGAACGCCATCAGATTCCCGAGCGTTACCTTGTGCAGATCCTGCTTCAACTGAAGGGAGCGGGTTTGGTGGCGAGCACGCGGGGCGCGTCGGGGGGTTACCGGCTCGCGAGGCCGGCGGATCGCATCACCTTCGCCGAGGTTTTGGCGGCGATCGACGGTCCCGAGGAACCGCCGAGGCCCAAGCACGAATCGGTCGCACGAGCCCTCGCGACGGTCTGGAATCGCGTCCGAGAGGCCGAGAGTTCGGTCCTCACCCAAACGACGATCGCGCAAATCGCGGCCTTCGCGGCGCCCCCCGAATGGACGATCTAAAGTTGAACGCCTGCGGATCGGCGCTCGATCGCGGTTGCCGAACGTCGGCCGTATCCTCTATTTTAGGAACTCGCGCGATCGCACTTTCGGCTGGAATCGGTTTCGCGAATGCTTGCTTGAACGTGTTATTGATGTCCGTACCTTGAATTCGGAGTTACTTACGATCATGTCCTCATTGGACGACGGTTTGAACCCGCCTTACGGCGGGATCTTGGTCAATTTACTGGTCGATTCCGCGCGCGCCGCCGAAATGAAAGCGACCGCCAAGGATCACGCGAGCGTCACGCTCGACGAACGCCCCCTCTGCGATCTCGAACTCCTCGCCGAGGGCGCGTTCTCGCCCCTTAAAGGCTTTCTCGGCAAAGCCGATTACAACCGAGTGCTCGAGGAACAACGGCTCGTCGACGGAACGCTTTGGCCCCTGCCGATCGTCCTTCCCGTTAAACCGGGCGAAGGAATCGCCGAGGGAAAAACCCTGGCGCTTCGCGACGTCTACGGGAATTTGCTCGCGTTCCTTCATGTTGAAGAAATTTACGCGATTGACAAAGATCGCGAATCCAAGCTCGCTTATGGATCGACCGATTCCAGGCATCCGTCGGTCGCATGGCTCAACCGTCAGCCCGGCCATTACGCCGCGGGGCGGCTCGAGGTGCTTCGCACGCCTCCGCACCACGATTTCGTGGAACTGAGACGAACTCCCGCCGAACTGCGCAAGACGTTCGCCGAGCTCGGCTGGAAGAAGGTCGTCGCGTTCCAAACGCGCAACCCGCTCCACCGGGCTCACGAAGAACTCACCAAACGCGCCGCCCAACAGATCGGCGGAGGGCTGCTGATTCACCCCGTCGTCGGCGTCACCAAACCCGGAGATGTTGATCACTTCACGCGAGTGCGCTGTTATCGCGCCTTGGTGGATAATTACTACGAACCGGGGTCGGTGGTTTTGAGCCTGTTGCCGCTTGCGATGCGGATGGCCGGCCCGCGCGAGGTTCTGCTCCACGCGATCATCAGGCGCAACCACGGCTGCACCGATTTCATCGTCGGCCGCGATCACGCCGGTCCGGGCAAAGACAGCTCGGGCAAGCCGTTCTACGACCCCTACGCGGCGCAAGAGGCGATGGCCGAACACAAAAAAGAAATCGGCATGGGTATGGTCGATTTCAAACAGATGGTTTATCTGCCCGACGACGATAAATACGCCCCCGTCGACGAGGTCCCCAAAGGGGTTCGAACCGCCGACATCTCGGGAACGCAGGTTCGCGACGATTATCTCGCCAAGGGAATCGCGCTCCCCGAATGGTTCTCTCGACCCGCGGTCGCGGCGATCCTCGCCGAGGCGAATCCCCCCAAACATCGCCAGGGATTGACGATCTGGTTCACAGGGCTTTCGGGATCGGGCAAGAGCACGGTCGCGCACGCGCTTGTGGAACGTCTCGCCGAATTCGGCCGCGACGTTTCGCTCCTCGACGGTGATGAAATCCGCACCCACCTCTCCAAAGGTCTCGGATTCAGCAAAGAGGATCGCGACGCGAACATCAACCGGGTTGGATACGTGGCGGGGCTCGTGGCGCAACACGGCGGCACGACGCTCTGCTCGGTGATCAGCCCGTACCGCGCAACCCGCGACAACGCGCGACAATCGACGAAAGGGAACTTCGTCGAGGTCTATTGCGATACGCCGATCGAGGTTTGCGAACAGCGCGACGTCAAAGGACTTTACGCCAAAGCGCGAGCCGGCGAGATCAAAGGATTCACCGGCGTCGACGATCCTTACGAGGCGCCGCTCAACCCCGAGGTCGTGCTCGATACCAGTAAACTCTCGGTGCAGGAATGCGCCGATCGGATGATCGATAAACTGATCGAACTCGGTTACATCTCGCATCACGGTCACGTTTGATTACCGGGACTTACCGCGGGCGGGTTGAGCGAATCGTCGCGAAACCCGCCTTTCTTATGACGGAAACCGTCGCACGCACGCCGCGTTCGGGCGTCGCGGTCGGTTCCATCCGTCGACGCGAACCGAACGCTCGACGGCGACTAAAGATCAAGATACAATCAATCTTAATGGTTTTAACGCACGCCTGCGTACATTGTTTTGGATGCGCGGCCGAAGACGCTTCGATCGGCGCGGGATTTCCGCGTCTTTTTTAAAATTCGCCTCATCGAAAGAATTATGGGGACGATTCGTCGGTTTTAACGCTTGATTTACGCCGCGATCGAGCGATTCGCGCGTCGATCACGCTTCGAGCGCGCGTTTCGCGTGCCGAAGAATTTTTTCGGGACATATCGCGATCCAAACTCGCTATGAGTTTTAAGATCATCGTTGAGATCGATGGTCGGATCGAAACGCGATGAGGGCGAAGTTCGCCCGGGCGTGTTCACATCTATCGCGTCGATCTTCGGCGAGTTCGCGTCGTTAACCTGGAAAGGCGTGGAGTTATGCCGCGCGCAGCGTCCCCCGTCGGCGATCGCGATTCGGCGAAGGTTCGTCGCGATCCGTACACCGACGAGTTTGAACCGATCGATCGCGAACGCGATATCGAAGACTGGGTCGTCTCCATTATCGATGGATTCGACTTGAACAATTCGCTCGCCGACGTGATCAATCAGAACATTCAGATTGATCTCGATTCGCTCGCTCGGCGCAACGCCGGCAAGAACCGCGGCGGCCGCGATAAAGCGGGCAAGGGGGGGCGAGGAGAAACGTGGTCGCGATTTCGCGTCGAAAGGAGAAG
>JAKBCQ010000406.1 GCA_021807585.1 Planctomycetota bacterium
TCCTCCTCGAGCTCGCGCCACAGTTTGACCCGCGAACCTCCCGATCGCTTGGCGCCGATCTCACGCAACAACTTGGAATCCTCGGACGTCAAGAGCCTGGGATTGTCGGTCAAATCGAACAGCGACAACTCTCCTACAAGTGTAATCATGGCGAGGATCGGATCGTCGCGCAGCGCCTCTCCCGTTTCGGGATTGACGTGACCGAGCAATAATTCGGCTGCCTTGAGCATTTTCTCCTTGAGTTCGGGGTCGAACGCCGCGGCGGGCCCTCCCCCCGAGGGAAGCGATCGAACGCTCGCGATCCCGTCCCCCTTGCGATACTTGCGCGCCGACGTCAATTCTAATGAAACATAAATACCTTTTTGTTTCAATAGCGCGATCAGATGATCAAATTTAGCCAAGGCGATCGGGTCGAGCGCCGCGGTGTCGTCGCGGCTGTCGTCGAAGAGGCTTCTTCCGGCGCCGAGGGGAACGTCGAGCCCCGAGATCCGTACGAGATTCACCCCCGATCGAGCCAGTCGATCGACGAGCTTCTCGGCGTGGGGAGAATCGGCGAACGCGGTGGGAGGGATGAGCATCATTCCGAAGAATCGCGCGCGTTTGCCGCGACGATAAACAAATCGACCGTTGTCGATCGCGACTCGGCCGATCGATCCCGCGGGAGGATCGAGGAGGAACGAGAAATCGAGCGCCGAGCCCTCGACGATTTCGGGCGAGGGGAGCGTCGTCGTCCAGTTCGCGGTGTCGGTTTGCACGTGATACGGAGTCCAGGCGGCGATCTCGGGGTTGGGGTCGGCCGCCACCTGAACGTCGTCGATCGTCAGCACGCCCCCCCCCGAAGCCTTGAGGAAGCGAATCACCGCCCGCGACGATCCCTCGGGGACGGGGACGACCTTGCCGTAACGCGTCCATGAAGTCGTACCGCTCCATGAAAAGAGTTTATAGGGACGATTTTGACCCGCATGGTCGAAAAAGTAGACGACGGCCTCTCCCGACGTGCGCAAGCCCCCCGATTTCGCCCACAAAACGACGTCGAGCGCCGTGCAGCGATCGACGGATATCGCCACGCCGATATCGGCGGTCGTCGATTTCGATCCCGTGAACTCGAGCGCCGCGTTCGATTCGTGACCGGGTGAAACGCGTTCGGCCGCCCCCTCGATCACCCAATTAAAAGGATCGGGATCTCCTAATTCAAGATCGCCGTTGACGACGAGATTCGTCGTCGTCACCCCGCCGACCGGAACCATCTCGACGCTCAGGCCGTCAAAATCGAGCGTCCCCCCCGCCCCCGCGAGACCGATCGTCAAAAGCGCGTCCCGCGCCGCGGGAGGAATCGGAAATCGCTTGGACATATAAAACCATTTATCACCCGTTGATTTCGTCCAAGGTGACGTATGATAACGTGCGATGTCGTGGAGATCCTCGGTGAGGTAGCCGATCATCAACTGGGGCGAATCCCCTTCGCGCTCGCCGACGACGACGTCGTTCACGCGCACCCAAATCCCCACGACGACCGCCTCGTACGCTTCTCCGTCGACCGCGAAGGCGCGGCTGGCGCGGGGCGAACCTCCCGGCTCGTCGGAGTGAAGTCGCACGAAATGAGGACCCTTCGCGCCGTCCCCCTCGATCCATTTGGCGTCGCGAAAGTTGTACCAGCCGTCGGGCATGCCGTCGCCGTTACCGTCTTTCTCGAGCTCGTCGACGGGAGGAAGTTTCTCGTCGTCGGCTTGCCGCGCGTGACTCCGCGCGAACGCCGATCCCCCCCACAAAATGACCGCCGCCGCGACGAGCGAGGCCGCGACCGACCGAACCATCGACTTGGCGACGATCACGATTCATCCTCCCCCGACGCCGATTTCTTGGCTTTCGCTTCGTCTTTCTCGGGCGGAGCGATCCGCGGCCTCGCCTTCGCTTTCGCCTTCGGTTTCGACCCGCCCCGCGCCCGCTCGGCCTCTTCCAACGCCCGCCCCGTCATCGGCACGAACAACGTACCCCGCAACGGCTTGGCGAGCATCTTGCCGTCCTTCTTCACCAGATAAATCAGTTCTTGCTCATGTCTGGTTCCAATCGGTATAATCATTCGTCCCCCTTCTTTGAGCTGATCGATCAGCGGTTGGGGGATCTTGCTCGGCGAACACGTGACGATGATCGCGTCGAACGGAGCGGCGTCGGGCCAACCCTCGTAACCGTCGCCGACCCGCGTTTTTATGTTATTATATCCAAGTTCTTTAATAACTTGAGCGGCCCGCTTGCCGAGCGGCTCTTTGATCTCGACCGAATAAACTTCTTTCGCCAGTTGCGAGAGGATCGACGCCTGGAACCCCGACCCCGTGCCGACCTCGTAGATCTTCTCGGTCGGTTGCGGATCGAGGATTTCGGTCATGTACGCGACCTCGAACGGCGCGGTGATCGTTTGGCCCTGGCCGATCGGCGCCGATTCATCCTCGTACGCCAGCCGGAACGAACCGGGAGGAAAATACTTGTGCCGGGGAACGGTCCGAAACGCCTCGATCACCCGCGGATTTTTGATTCCACGGTCGATTAACGATTTTTTGATCATGCGTTCGCGCGGGCCGGCGTACGGATCGTCGGGATTGGCCGCGGGGTTCGCCTTGGAAGCGGTCGATTTGGACGCCGCCGGCGGTGCGGCTTTGGACGCCGATTTCGCGTCCCCTTTCGCCGGATCGGTCGGCTTGGAAGGCGTTTGAGCCAAAGCCCGGCCGAGACCGCCCGCGCCGATGACGATCGTCACAACAAGAAAAACGGCTTTCAGTCGGTTCGACATGAGCGACCTCCCTCGACGTTGATCGGCGGATTGCGATCCGCCGCGACGTCATTCGAGTATACGCGATGAATAAAACCCCGCAACGTATTCGTCGATGGAACTCGAGCGATCGTTTCGTTCGCTCCGACGAAACTCGGCGCGGGAGATCCCCACTTCAATCACCGCTGGATCCCCCAATCTTCGCGACCGGCGCATTGGTTACAAAGCTCACTCCGCGATCGCCGGTCCGGCGAAATCGACCGATCCTGATGGGCCGAACGTCGATTCGCGACGAATCTACTTAGAGAGACGGTTGAAGACCGAATGGAATTCGATCGGCCGTCGGCGGATTCTCGCGATCGGGAGGACTCGCGCGGCGACGTCGGATCGTCACGCGCGAGCGATATCATCCATGAACAGCCCGAATCGGAAGTCAACGCGATCTCGCATCTTCGCGCCGGCGATCGTGATCGCCGGCCTCGCCGTCGCAACGAACGGTCGCGCCTCGGACCCTCTCGACACCCCCTACAAACAGATTATTCCAAGCAACACTGAAACATTTATTAATAAATTGATGAAATTCTCCGACGACCACCCCGCCCCTTGGATCAAAAATCGCTATTACGACGCACGCTACTGGCTGATCTACCGCAACGAGGGGGATCGGCTGGAGCAGGCGGGTTATCACGAGGCGGCGATTCGAGCATACGAGCTTTCGGTCGGCTTCAAGCCCGACGAACCCGTGACCCATGCGAATCTCGGCCAGGCGCGAGCGAATCTGGGTTTGTTGATCCCGGCGATCCGCGATTATTCGCGGGCGATTCATCTCGATCATGATTACGCGGTCGCTTACGCGAGACGCGGGCTCGCGTATTCTTCGCTCGACAAATACGACCGCGCGATTGAGGATTTTAACGACGCGCTCAAGCGGAATCCGACCGACGCGAAGACGCATTATAATCGAGGAATTGCTTATACAAGGATCCATCAAGACGACCGAGCGATCGCCGATTTCGACGAGGCGATCGGCGAGAACCCGCGGTTCGAGGCGGCGTATTTGAATCGAGGGATGGCGCACGCGCGGCTCGGGAGGCATCGCCGTGCGATCAGCGATTACGAGGCCGCTTTGCGCTTGAAGCCCGACGACGCCCGCGCCCACGAAGCCGCGGCTCAAGCCTATGCGGTCGTCGGCGAACCCGATCGAGCGTTGATCGAGGCGAATCAAGCGGTTGAGATCGCTCCCGACGACATTTACGCATACGGAACACGCGCCGTGATCGCGATGATTCTGGATCGTCCGCGTCAGGCGATCGACGATTTCAACGAGGTCGTTCGGTTGGCGCCCGAGAGCGCCGATCCGTATTACAACAGGGCGCTCGCGTTCGCCGCGGCGGGCGAGGTCGATAAGGCGATCGCCGATTACACCAAAGCGATCGAACTCGCCGGAGATCATTGGCGAGCTCTCGGTAATCGCGGTCTCCTCTTCGCCAAACTGGGACGCCACGAAGCCGCGATCGGCGATTTCACCGCGGCGCTCGCGAACCGTCCCGACGACCCGATC
>JAKBCQ010000407.1 GCA_021807585.1 Planctomycetota bacterium
ACCCGTGGAGGATAAATGATCGGCGCCCCCGCCGCCATCGCCTCACAAACCGTCCCATAACCCGCCTTCGCCACAATCACATCCGCCGACGCCGCCAAATCCGCCCCCGTCCACTCGGTCGCCCTCACGACATGAAAATTCGTCGCTCTCCCCACCGGCGCCGCGTGAAAACCCACAAAATGAATCCCGCGCTCCCCCGCTCGCTCAAGCCGATCCCAATTCAAATTCGCCTGCCCGTATCGCCCAATATAAAAATAAACAACCTTTTCCTCATTTTTGAGCCCGAAAAGCGCCTTGATCTCGGCTTTGCGGTGATTACCCGGCGTGACGACCATGCCCACGTCGATTGTCGGAGCGACTCGACGCATCGCGAGCGCCGGGAGAGCGCGAAAGAGAATCGTCGCCGAGCGATAATCGTTTCGCACGCTTCGTACAAAAGCCATGGCGCCGGGGCCGATCCGTCGCGCATGAGGTTCATAAATATCAGCCCATGTAAAATTGGCCAACAAAAACGCCGGAATAGTCGCTCGTTTCGCCGCGACTAAGGGAACGGGAGGAGCATCGCAGAGCACCGCTCCCACGCGATTCGCTCGCAACCAATCGATCTCGTCGTCGATCCGCCGGTACGCTTCGCGATGAACCGCCTCGGCGTGTTCGAGCGTCCCGCGCCCGTCGGTCGCGCGACTGTCCCCCGCGGGATTGAGCGCCCCCGCGTCCGAAACATATGAACCGAACTCCGCAGGTCGAATTAAACGCTCTCGCCAATGATCAAATAAATTGGAATGACATCGAATATAAATCGGAATATCGTTTTTTATTTGATTCAACACCGCGACGGTCCGATTCAGGTGGCCGAAGCCGTGGCTCGTCACATACACCGCGAGGCCTGATTGCCGGTCGTTCAACGATCGATTCTCCCAAGACGATCTCACTCTCTCTCGGCGCCATAAGGTACGGCGATCACCCCCCCTCGGTCAAGGTTCCCTGGCGGGATCGGGCCGCGACGAGGAGGGCGTATCCCAGGATTTGTCGTCGGATCAGATACCCGATCCACAAGCGATTTCACCGTGTCGACCCCACAAATGCATCCCTGATCGTTAATCGATATTTATTTATATGTATTTATGTATGTTATTTTCTCGCAATCTTGAATCCTCACGGCTAACTCAATTCCATGATCTCCGTGGTGATATTCTCGCGGGCCTGCGTTTCGAAATCGATGAATCGATGATAAATTCTAGGTCGAGCTACAAATTGGATTAAGATTGTACGGCGTGCGGCGCGGTATTCCGAGTCGGGAACCCACGCGTATTCCCGACGGATCTTGTCGCGATAGCTTTGATATTGACTCGAGCTCGTTCCCAGAATCGCCAGGTCGGCGTCAAGCAGAATCTGGGCGTCGCCGTCGTCTCCCGCGTCGTGCGATTTCGTCTTGAGAATGAGCGACGCGATCTTTCGACCCTCCGGAATCGACAATCGGGAACATAACTTTTCGGCGAATTCCGCGCTTCGTTCTTCGTTATCTCCCGCCTTCGAGTTGTAAATCACATCGTGAAGCCAAGCCGCGAGCTTAATCTCGTTCGGTCGAAATGCGGAAGCCGAAAGCGATTCGATCGTATTCAGCATCGATTGAACATGCTCAAGATTATGATAATACCGACTCGGCTCGGTATAATGATTGGCGATCTCCGCAAATGCTTGATCCGACAAGTTCGTATCCGAGGACCACGCGGCCGTAAGCCCACGCCATTGAATGAGCATCTGATTGATCATGTGTCAAGACCTTCACCGCGAATCGGAACGCGGAGCATGCACATTTCTCGGTCGTTCCAGGGGTTGATTGTAACCGGAAAGTCTAAAAACCTCGAGAAGCGATTTCCGAACTGTCGGCTCGGTCTTTGTCGCTCGCAAATGATCACAACACATGTCCTCGGCGGCCTTTTCCAAGCGATCCGTTTTAAATCGCGCTCATTCCGAACCCGATTCGGTCGCGACAACTTCTCGGAACCTCGATAATCGCTCCATACATCATCCCGACGAGATAGCGCTCCGGAATCGCCTCTTACTCCGACCCGACAGCAGCGACGAAAACTCCCAACAATGAAACGATTCTTAAAGATAACTATATGAAGATATGGAAATGCCGATATATCGGGCTTATTCTGATGATCGGGCGCCAATCCGCGACGGAATTGCATACCGCGCCGGGCCGATATTTGCCATAACCATTAATATTATATAGAGTTAGAGTGGATTCGAGAGTCATCAGACGGACGGATCTGATTTCTGGGTTAGTATTTCTTTAGTTCCGGCCATATCGGATTCAGTAAGTCTAGCCTATCTCGATTGTTATAGAAACGGTCAGCAAATAGAACCCGAATAGTACCAAAATAGTACCCGAATAGAACGCTAATAGAACCTTATTTATCCGTCAGAGACCAAACAGCTCCTCGTCCATGACCGCTGGTGATCACCATTCCCAAGTTTCTTAAAAGCTCCATTTCGTCTCGTATGACTAACTCGGATACTTGCAAGGATTCAACAATGGTTTTGCGTGAGGCCACGGGACGCTCGGCGAGAAGCTGCAAGATTTTACGTTGCCGATCGGTCAAATCCTGCATCATCTGACGAGGAGCAATAGATCGGCTTGGACGAAACCTTACCGTCACGCAGCCGATCCCTTCCTCAATCTCAGGACGAGGAAGCCCCGCCTTTTGCGTCAATTCAGCCATCTTCATCGTACCTCGTCCCCAGGATTCGATTATACCTCGGCGATAGAAAACACGAGCTATCAGTGGATTATAAGGTAATGATTCGTGCGGTAGGAAAAGCTTATCCGCCGTAAATCCGAAATGGAGCGAGCCCGACGATGTGATTTCCAATCGATCCTGATAGATCGCGATTGCGACCGATCCTCCGCCGATTCCGTAATCCCGATGGCAAAATGCATTGGCCAGAGCCTCCCGAAGCGCGACGGGAGGATAAATCGGGTCGTCGATTCGTTCGAACAATCCTTGCGTAACGCGTCCGGACACCGGTAGGTTCTCTCGGAGAAAACGCTCCGCCTTGAAGATCAGATCAAATGCATTACCATTGAATTGTCGATTATCCGAGAACTCCGTTTTGTCGATTCCTTTGAATTTGGCCACGCGGAGCAGACATTGCGGCATTTCAGCTTCCAAACGACGCGACTTGCCGAAAAGTACCGACGCCGCTCTCAATAAGTCGCCGGAATGAAACAGTCCTAAACCGTTGAGCAATTCAGCCGGATCACGTGTTCCTGGATCTTCCAGACGTCCGCGCCGAATCGCTTCATCAATCGTGCGCGTCAATTCGGTTCGATCCAAATCGTCGATCGTCCATCCCTCGAGTCGCTCGGTTTCCCAACGTCTCTCCCCGTGTACACGTTCTATCAATAAGAGGTTATATTCGTCACGACTTAAATGGGGACTGGTATTTCCAACACGCTTATAAGCACGACCTTTATAACTGTAAGGACGATTGGAACCGGATGAAACCGATATAATTATCACATATAATCCAGGCTTGACTTCAACTTGGTCGACGGTGGGAAAAACGGTGGGCTCAATCTGATGTATTTCTTGCGCCACCTCCTCGAGTGTTCGATCAGAAACCTGTTGCCCGATGATCAATCCTTGCGGGTCGACGCCAAATAATAATCGGCCTCCTCGATGATTAAGCATCGCGCATAAATCATGCATGGCGTCGCGTCGTTCTCCCGTCGTTTTTTTGAATTCGATCGTCTCGGATTCACCGACCGAAGCTAAAACCTGAAGTTGCGCTAGATTCATGAGAAAGTCCTGGACTTCATTAAATAGTCAACTAAATGGTCGGCGTGTTGGAATAGCGGCGATGGTTGCAAGTAAACCACCCAATCAAGTACTGTAGACGAAATCTTGAACGGACACAACCGTCCCCTTTTACGATTCCGTCAGTGTTCGGAACCCACTATTGATCAAATCCATATCTATAGAAAAATATTGTTTTTTATGATACGATTGCGAAAACTATCAGTGATGATTTAGAATTCAAGCGGCGGGTTAAGTTATGATGCTACTCGTATTTTCTCTTATTTACTAATGTGAGTATTATGTTAGCACTAGGTTATCTCGCCGCAGTCTACGGATTTCGCATCAACGTTCAACTCCGGGATTGGTCGTTTCGATTCCGGTCGGAGGGGCGACTCTCAAGAATGACCGCTTAACGCGGCGAAGCCGAAATCCGCACTAGCTCTATAGCGTTTGAGTGTTTTGTTCTTATGACTTATTATATATATATTTATATATGCATTCGCTTGCGCTTC
>JAKBCQ010000408.1 GCA_021807585.1 Planctomycetota bacterium
CACGGGACGCTCGATCGCAATCCACAACCTCGACGACGGCGATTACGCGATCGACGGAACACCCGCCGATTGCGCGCGGATGGCGATCGATTTCCTCGTTCCCGAGGCCACAATCGTCCTTTCAGGGATCAATGCGGGCGGCAATTTAGGGGTCGACGTCTACCATTCTGGAACCGTCGCCGCGGCGCGTGAGGCCGTCCTTCATGGACTGCCGTCGATCGCGTTTTCTCGCTATATCGCCCGCGACCGCGAGGTCGATTGGAACCAAACCGAACGCTGGGCCGCCGACGTCCTGCGCAAGTTGCTTGAAAAACCAATCGAACGAGGCGCGTTCTGGAACGTCAATTTTCCCCATCGCGAATCGGGCGACGACTTTCCCGAAGTCGTCTATTGCGAACTCGATCTCTCGCCGCTTCCACTCTCTTATCTCGTCGAGGGGGGATTCGCGAGCTATCAGGGAGATTACCACGGCAGGGCGCGACGTCCCGGCGGCGATATCGACGTTTGCCTCTCGGGCCGAATCGCCGCGACCCTCATTCGCCTGAAACTCTAACACGCGTGTTTTCTTGACCGACCGATTCGCGCCGAGCCTCCGCTTCGTCATAATGAATGGAACGAGGCGGAAACGGCCGACTCATCGATACACGCGTTATCACTTATATTATTGAGTATCTTGGAGCAACAGGCATGAAGTCTCTGATCGCCGCGGCGGCCTTGGCGCTGATCGCGGTTTCGGGCTGCCAACCTCCCGACGTGAAAACGTTAAATCAGCGCGGGAGCGATTCTCCTCCGGTGATTCCCGAAGGCGCCGATGAATCGATGGCCGCGGGAGAATCGGCGAACGAGGTCGCGGTCGAGCCCTCCGAACTGCCCGAAAACGTCAAGACCCCCGATCTCCAAACGACGAAGCCGCAAGAAATCGGCACGACCGAAGGGGGAATGGCGTATACGATTAATAAGAAAGGGGAGGGGAGCCGACGCGTGAAAGCGGGCGACGAGGTCGTCGTTCATTATATCGGTCGATTGATGAATGGTCGCAGGTTCGACAGCTCGCGTGAGCGCAACGAGCCGTTCCGGTTCCGCATCGGCTCGGGCCAAGTGATCAAGGGCTGGGACGAACTTGTGACGGGGATGAAGATCGGCGAAACTCGCCAAGCGGTGATTCCACCCGAGAAAGCCTACGGCAAGGAGGGGCGCCCTCCCAAAATTCCCCCCAACGCCGAACTCGTGTTCGAGGTCGAACTTCTAGATATTCATTAATGTCAATATAAAGATCACGCGTCCCCGCCCGGGTCGAACCCTTCAATTCGGGCGGGGGGACGATCTCATGATATCGATTGCACCGATGATCGATTCACTCCGTTATTTATTCTTCGACTGCTTCGGTACGTAATCATGCCGCTAAATGTTCCGACTTTTTCCGATCTGCTTTGGCCGGCGCTGAAGGCTCTTAAAGCATTAGGCGGATCGGCCGCCAATGACGAATTGCTCGAAAAAATCATCGAGATCGAGGGAATCCCCGAGGCCGTCCAGTCGATCCCGCATACGAACGGCATTCAATCGCAACTCTCATATCGACTCGGCTGGGCGAAAACTTATCTCAAAAAATCAGGATCGATCGAGAACGCTACCCGCGGCGTCTGGACGCTGACAAAATACGGCGAATCTTTAACCAAGGCCGGATGCGAACAAATCCCGAAGCTCGTTCGCGATCAGACCGCACAAATAAAACCAATTCTAGTTGTTCAACAGAAAGAATCTCCGAATTCCGATACCGATTCTCAAGAATCATGGAAAGATAAGCTGATCAACGCTATTCTCACCCTAAAACCCGACGCGTTTGAACGTCTTGCGCAACGGATTCTTCGCGAAGCCGGGTTTATCAAGGTTGAGGTTTCGGGGCGCTCAGGGGACGGAGGAATCGACGGGGTCGGAGTGCTACGGATAAACCTCCTCTCTTTTCAGGTCTTCTTCCAGTGCAAGCGATACCGGGGAACCGTCGGCGCGGCAACTGTTCGAGATTTCCGAGGCGCCATGGTGGGAAGAACCGACAAAGGATTGATCATCACCACGGGAACTTTCAGCGCCGACGCGAAACGCGAGGCGACGCGCGACGGAGCTCCCTCGATCGATCTGATCGACGGAGATCTCTTGTGCGATTTGATGAAAAAACACAAGCTCGGAATTCGCATCGAAATGGTCGAGATGATTTCCGTCGACGAAAACTGGATCGCATGCTTATAGCGACACAACAATACATTAATATTATCAATTTCCGTCTCGCATGTCGCGCCGATGTTTTTCGTCTTTTAACTCTCCGATCTCCACTCGCCGCTTGCAGACGAACCGAAGATTTCAGAGGATGTCCTTGGCCCGCCGATTCCGTCGATTAAGGTTTCGCTCATGCCCAACGATCGTCATCGCGCCTTGCGAGCCTTCATCCTCGAACTTCCAGCGATCACACTGATCGCGACGGCGATCCTTATCGGATCATCCGGTTCGCCTCACGATTCTCGCGGCGCGCCCCCCGCGGCCAAGAACACGACCAAACCCTTTGACGCCTCGGCTTTCACCCGCTACGCGCTCGACCACCCGGGAGATTCAAAACAAGGCGGAAAACTCTTCTTCGACGCCAAAAACCTCGGTTGCGGTCGCTGCCATAAAGCGCGCGGAGATGGAGGAAACATAGGTCCCGATCTCTCCAATATCGGCGGCAAATATCAACGTAGTTTACTTTGCGAATCGATCCTCGAACCGTCGCGCTCGATCGTCGAAGGATACAGGACGACGATCATCGCGCGAAGCGACGGTCGCATCCTAACGGGAATCGTCAAAGGAGAATCGGATCGCGATCTGACGCTGGTCGATGCCGACGGAAAACTTCATCAAATTCTCAAGTCGGAAATCGACGAACGGAAAACCGGCGAAGCCTCGATCATGCCGAGCGATCTCGTCACAAATCTCTCGCATGATGATTTCACCGATCTGATCGCTTTTCTCGAAACCCTCCGACCCGCGGGACAAGCCTCCGCGGGGAGCGACCCGCTCGGATCGATCTCGCTTCCCGCGGGCTTCGTCGTCGATCGGATCGCAACGGGAATCACCGGCGCCACGGCGCTGGCGATCGCCCCCGACGGCGCGATCTTCGTCTGCGAACAAACGGGATCGATCCGCGTCGTCAAAAACGGCTCCCTTTTACCCAAACCGTTCCTGACGATCGATGTCGATAGCCGATGGGAACGAGGGGTGATCGGAATCGCACTCGATCCGACTTTCTCCACCAACCGATTCGTTTACATCAACCATGTAAAACTTCGACCGTTTCCACATCACCGGATCAGTCGATTCACCGCCGCGGGCGATATCGCGGCTCCAGGAAGCGAACGCGTTCTCTTCGAGGGGGACGAACAAACAAACCCGGGACACCAGGGAGGGGCGATCCACTTCGGCAAGGACGGCAAGCTTTATGTCGGAGTCGGCGAACAGACCGCGGGGAGTCCGGCTCAGGCGATGAACTCGCTCCTCGGCAAATTGCTGCGAATCAACACCGACGGTTCAATCCCCGAGGACAACCCGTTTTATCGCACGGCTCAAGGCAAATATCGCTCGATTTGGGCTCTCGGCCTCCGCAATCCGTTCACGTTCGCGGTTCAACCCGAGACCGGACGGATCCTCATCAACGACGTCGGTCAAGGAACCTGGGAAGAGGTGAACGAGGCGTTCGCCGGAGCGAACTACGGTTGGCCGGCGAGCGAAGGACCGACGACCGATCCAAGATTTCACGCGCCGATTTATTATTATCCGGTCGCTTCGATCTCGGGAGGAGCGTTCCACCCCAAAAGCGGAGCGGATGGATTTCCGACTCGATATCAAGGCGAGTATTTTTTTATGGATTTTGTGCGCGGTCGGATCGACGTCCTCGATCCCGATCGTCCCAAGAACGTCGAAACGTTCGCAACCGGGCTTACAAGGCCCGTCGATCTGACGTTCGCCCCCGATCACGCGCTTTACGTGCTCGTTCGCGACGCGTGGGTCGTCGACGAGAACTTCCGACCTCATACGGGCTCGCTGCTGCGGATTCGATTCGCTCCCGCGAATCTCAAGCCTCCCTCCGCGCAATCAAACTCGCATCACGATAACTAAACATTTTCACTCTTTTAATAATAACGACATTATGTTATGAAAGAACAAACCGATTTTCCCTTGCCCGCCGATCTTCCCCGCCCCGTCGACGACGGCGCAGCGAACGGTCTCGTCGGCGCGGCGATGCCGAGCGTATCGCTCGCCTCGACCGCAGGGGGGACGATCGATCTTTC
>JAKBCQ010000409.1 GCA_021807585.1 Planctomycetota bacterium
CCGAGGCGAAGGAATAAAACGTGTGCTTATTAGTAAATGGTTACTGACGGCGTCGATTTTATGGATCTAACCGATCTTGGAGCGCGAATCTGCGAGGTTTTACCGCATCAGGTCGCCTCCGGATCGTACCAGATGGCGTTCGACGCGGCGCTGTTGGAGCGAGCGGCCGAACGCGGCGATCGAGCCGTGATACGAACGTATGAATGGTCAAAACCTACGCTCAGTCTTGGATATTTTCAAAAATATGAATGTATCGAAGGGGGGGACGCGATGTCGGTTGATGCGATTGTGCGGCGTCCGACGGGGGGCGGGGCGATTCGTCACGATCGCGATCTGACGTTCGCGGTGGTCGCTCCGTCGGTCGATCGACGATCGAGCCGGCCCGCCGCGTATTATCGCGCGGTGCACGGAGCGATCGCCGCGTTATTACGTGAGCAGGGCGTCGATGCGTCGCTGCGCGGTGCGGTCGATCCGGTCGCCCAAGCCGACAAGCCGTTTCTTTGCTTTCGCGATTGCGACGCGAGCGACGTGGTGGTCTCGGGGGTGAAGATCGTCGGGGGGGCGCAACGTCGGACGAAGGACGCGACGCTCCTTCATGGCTCGATGCGATTACGGGGGGTCGGTTCCGATTGCGATCTCGCGGGTTTGGCGGATGTTTCCAGGGGGACGGATTCGGTCGAATTCTGGGCGCGTCTGTTCCGCGAACGCCTTCCCGATCTACTTGGTTGGGAACGACTCGATACCGAGATCGACGCCGATTTTGGGCGTCGCGTAAGGGAGCTGGCGGAACGGGTGTTTATGACCGAGGAGTGGACGCGGAAGCGGTAGCTACGATTGCGTGAGATCAAAAGTTGGCGATCGTGCCGGGGCGATCCGCGGTTTTTGCTCAAATCTGTGGAGATCATCGGTCGAAACGAGGTGATTGATGACGAACGGGTCGAATGAGCAGCGAGCGATTGTTGCGAGTCGGTGTTGGATTGAGGAATCGGTGAAAAACGGCTTATCGCGGGGCTATATCGCGACCGAATGGAGAATAAAGGGTAGGAATCGCCGCGCGGCGATTGCTCCTTCCAAATCGTGTGAAGATCGCTTAAATTTTATTGAGATCCTCTGTTGCATCGCGACTTCACCGATTATGATGGTTTTGTACCTCGCGAGCGCGTTCGGATCTCTCATCAATATAAGTATCGACTCCTTTTCAATCGATATCGACGTCGACGCGGGGCGACGCTTGAGTCGGTTTTCGTTTCGGTCTTGATTCTCGGCGGACAATCGAACCTGGGACGCGAATCATGAAAGTACAATTGATTGTTGTTCAAGGCAAGCCCGAAGGGAAGGTCATTCCGCTGACGGGTCCGACTTTTCGGATCGGTCGCTCTCCGGAGTGCCATCTCAAGCCCAACAGCGACGAGATAAGTCGCAATCACGCCGAGTTTACGATTTCCGATAGCGGCGTCGTGTTGCGTGATATGGGGAGTCGGAACGGGACGGTCGTCAACGGCAAGCCCCTGTCCGAACCGATCGCACTGAAGAACGGCGATTTGATTCAGATCGCCAAATTGACGTTCGCGGTGATCATTCAGGGACTTCCTGGCGAAGCGACGGTGAAGCCCGCCGCTCCCGCGATGTCCCCCTCGGTCTCCGCGGGGGTGCAGCAGACCGCGGCTTCGCTCGACGATGTCAGTCACGCCGAGATTGAATCGTGGCTGGTGACTGATCCGTCGGGTCAAACCCCCGAGCGCGCCTCGGGAGTGTACGGGGGAGATACGATCACGATCGGCGCGTACAAATCGGGTGAGGCGACGAAGGCCGCCGAGTCCGAGCCCGCTTCCGCATCCGCCGTCGCGGCGAAGCCCGTCGCATCCGCATCCGCCGTCGCGGCGAAGCCCATCGCATCCGCTCCCGTCGCCAAGCCCGCGGCGGCCGCTCCCGTCGCCAAGCCCGCGGCGGCCGAGCCCGTCGCCAAGCCCGCGGCGGCCGAGCCCCAAACTCAAAGCGTTTATCAAAACGCGGTCGATACCGCGGTCGATAACATGGAGCATCTTCCTGAGGGGGTCGGCGACGGCGAAGAAGGTGAGGGTGAAGAAGGCGAAGGTGAAGATGAAGACGTCGTCGACGATATTCCACAAGACATGATGGACGAGAACAACCCGTTTTTCGTCGCCAAGAAAAAAGCGCAAGAGGAGCAGGTCGTCAAGAAACCCTCTTATAACGACAGCAGCGACGCGGCGAGCGATATTCTCAAGAAAATGCTCGATCAACGTCGCGCCGCGCGTTCTTAATCAACGACAAGGTCGGCGTCTCAGGGTTGCGTTCCCCCCCTTCGTCGAACAACCAGAGAACCGGCGCACGTCAGCCGCCTATGTAAACGTGAGAACTATAACGAATTTCTTCGTTTATTATATTTAATAATCTTGTTATGGAATGATCATTTGAGGGACTCGATCGAAGTCGATCTCGCCGAATCCTCCGTTGTCCCGTCGCTATCCGCGCTGATCGATCGCCTGGAAACCGAGATCATCGGCCAACGCGAGTTGTTGACGAAGCTTGTGATCGCGCTCGTCGCCGGCGGCCACGTTCTGGTCGAGGGAGTCCCTGGGCTCGCCAAGACGAGGGCCGTGCGGGTTCTGTCGCGGGCGCTCGATCTGCCGTTTCGGCGCATCCAGTTCACTCCCGATTTACTTCCCGCCGATCTCACGGGAACGCAAATCTACCTTCCCGCGACGGGAACGTTCGAGGCGAGGCCGGGGCCGATTGTTACCAGCATCCTCCTCGCCGATGAGATCAATCGCGCTCCCGCCAAGGTTCAAAGCGCCTTATTGGAAGCGATGCAAGAAGGACAAGTGACGATCGGCGACGTATCAATCACACTCCCCGATCCGTTCTGGGTGATGGCGACCCAGAATCCGATCGAGCATGAAGGGACCTACCCGCTCCCCGAGGCGCAGCTCGATCGTTTTCTGCTCAAGATCAACGTCGGCTATCCCGATCGCGCAGCGGAACTTAAGATGCTTGATATGCCGACAGTCGTCGACGGCGAAAGGAGCGGGACGCGCGTGGAAAAGCCGCCGATCTTCAACGCCTCCGCGATCGCGTCGCTCCGCTCGGCGGCGTCTCGAATTCATGTCGCGTCGTCGATCCGGGAATACATCGTCGATCTCGTCCGCGCCACGCGTCATCCGGCTCAATTCGGGCTCGATCTGGCGGTCATGATCGATCTCGGCGCGGGCCCTCGCGCCTCGATTGCGTTGCTGAAGGTCGCGCGCGCCCACGCGCTCGTTTCGGGTCGCGAACACGTCACTCCTCACGACGTCAAATCGCTCGCCCGCGACGTCCTCAGGCATCGCGTCCTTCCCAGCTACGAGGCCGACGCCGCGGGGCTCGACGTCGAATCGATCCTGAACCAAATTCTTGATCATATACCTGTTCCTTAGAATATTAGGTCGGCGCCGGGCGCTTCCGTTCCCCCGGTTTGCGCGGGATTATTGTGATAGACCTTTTGGTATCGTCGGAGCGATCGTTTTATGAAGTCAATCGACGTTTTCTCATCGAGTCGCGTCGTCGTGTCGGTTCCTTACGTTTGCGGAGGGATCATCTCCCTCGCCGCGCTCGGTTGGGCGATCGCTTGGGATCATCGACCGAGCGATCAGGGCGGGGTCGCCGAGGCGGATCGCTCGACGCATGCCAAAGGCTTCGGCGCGCTCAAGGCGGTCGCTCCGCCCAAGCTGCCTACTGCACATGATCATGCCGGCATGGTTTGGATTCCCGGCGGGACGTTCGTGATGGGGAGCGAAGAGATTGACTCGAAGGCCGACGAACATCCCGCGCATCTTGTGCGGATCGATCCGTTCTGGCTTGACGAAACCGAGGTGACGAATGCGCAGTTTCGTCGATTTGTCGAGGCGACGGGATATCTAACGATCGCCGAGCGCAAGCCCGATTGGGAGGAGCTGAAAAAACAACTCCCACCGGGAACTCCGCGGCCTCCCGACGCGATGCTCGTGCCCGGAGCGCTCGTGTTCGAGCCGACCGATCACCCCGTCCCGCTTGATAATCACGCAAGGTGGTGGGCGTGGGTCGCGGGCGCCGACTGGAGACACCCGACCGGACCGACGAGTACGATCGAAGGCAAGGACGATCACCCCGTCGTTCAGGTCGCGTGGGTCGACGCCGTCGCGTACGCTCAATGGGCGGGTAAACGTTTGCCCACCGAGGCCGAATGGGAATTCGCGGCCCGCGGCGGCGATCCCAATCAAAAATATATATGGGGAAATGATGATATCTCGGACAATCGCCCCCAGGCGAACGTT
>JAKBCQ010000410.1 GCA_021807585.1 Planctomycetota bacterium
TCAAAGCGTTTCCTTTTATTTTGGCGCGATTTAGCGATATCGAGGATCGGATCGAATCGGCGGCGTCGGCGCGATCCGATCGTCGCTCGTTAGACTCCGCGCGATCCGACCGCATGGAACGTCGTTTCGACGGTTCACCGAGTGACGCCCGGCGAATCGATCGTAACCGAATCGGTCGCGGCGCGAAACCCGCCGACCCCCGCGGCTGATGTTCGATATTTCCTTTGATATCTGTATATTCCGATGATTTGGGAGCGCATCGATGAAACCCGCTCCTACCATCACGCTCGGCGGTTTGGTAATGTTTTGGTTTGCAACACGGATCGAGCATACGGAACGAGCGTGATGAAAAGGCGGGTTGAAGCGAATCGTTGGGGGTTTGTCGGCGCCGGCAAGATGGCGACCGCGCTGATCAAGGGGATGATACGTGCGGGATCGGCGGAGGCCGAGTCGATCGTCGCGAGCGATCCCGACGAATCGGCGCGGGCGCGGCTTGCGGGTGAAACCGGGATTGCAACGCTCTCGTCAAACGCCGAGCTCGCCGCCAAGAGCGACCTGATCGTGCTCGCGATCAAACCCCAGGCCGCGGCGAGCGTTTTGGAGGAGCTCAGGCCGGTCGTGACGCCGCATCACTTGATCGTTTCGATCGCCGCGGGGGTCACGCTTCAAGCCCTCGAAGACGGCCTTGGGGCCGACCGCAGACTCGTGCGCGTGATGCCCAACACGCCGGCGCTCGTCGGAGAGGGGGCTTCGGGATACTGTTTGGGACGCCACGCGCTCGCAGGCGACGAAGCGGTCGTCCGCGGCTGCCTGGAATCGGTCGGCGGGGCGTACCTCGTTCCCGAACGATTGCTAAACGCGGTCACGGGGCTTTCGGGGAGCGGCCCCGCATTTGTTTACATGATGATTGAAGCTCTCTCCGACGGCGGCGTGCGGGTCGGCCTGCCTCGTGACATCGCGCTGGCGCTCGCCGCTCGAACGGTTCTGGGATCGGCGAAAATGGTGCTTGAAACCAAGCTCCATCCGGGCGAGCTCAAGGATCAGGTGACGAGCCCCGGAGGAACGACGATCGCGGGAATTCACGCGCTCGAACGCGGTGGAATTCGCGCGGCGCTCATCGACGCGGTCGAGGCCGCGACCGGCCGCGCGGCCGAACTGGCGCGCGAATCCGCGGCGTCGAATCGCCCAGGCCGCGTAGACGAGAGCCGAATCGAGGCGCCGAATTCCCCAGTCGAATCACCCCGATCGTGATATCGTCGCCCTCTCGTTTGTAACGCTTTTATGATACAATTGTTTATTGATCTCAGTCTCTTTTCTTGCTATTTCGGGAGCGGCTCAAGTTGTTTGATCGACCCGCGGGCGAGCGACCGGTTTTGGTGCTCGATTTTGGTTCTCAATATGTTCAACTTATTGCGCGAAGGGCGCGGGAGCGGCGCGCGTTCGCTCGGATCGTCCGCCACGACATCACGGTCGATCGCGTTCGCGATCTCGATCCGATCGCGCTGATCCTTTCGGGAGGGCCCGCGAGCGTTTACGAATCAGCCGCGCCCCGGTGCGATCCCGCCTTGTTCGATCTGGGTGTGCCGATCTTGGGGATCTGTTACGGCATGCAGCTCGTCTGCGAGGCGCTCGGCTCGAAAGGAGGCGTTCGACCAGGAATCGAACGCGAATTCGGCCGCTCCGAGTGCCGTGTACTCGATCCCGCCGAGCCGATTTTTCAGGGAGTGCCGGCGCAATCGACTGTCTGGATGAGCCACGGTGATCAGGTTCAAGACGTCGGCGACGCGTTCATTCCGCTCGCATCAACCGCGACATGCCCCGTAGCCGCGGTGCGTCATCGATCGCGTCCGATCTACGGGCTTCAATTTCACCCCGAGGTGAAACACACGCGATACGGCGACCAGATCCTGGGTAATTTCCTCGATCGCGTTTGCCAAGGATCGGGAACGTGGACGATCGATCGCTTCATCGACCGAGCCCTCGCCGAGATCGAGGCGAAGGTGGGCGCCGACGAACGCGTCGTCTGCGGGCTTTCGGGAGGAGTCGATTCGGCGGTGACCGCGGCTCTCCTGGCGAAGGCGATCGGCCCCCGCGTCGTCTGCGTGTTTGTCGATAACGGCCTGCTACGAGCCGGCGAACGCGCGACCGTCGTCGAAACCTTCGGCGGTCACTCGCAAGCCGAACTCCGCGTCGTCGACGCCGCCGATCGCTTTCTGGGAGCGCTCGAAGGAATCGTCGATCCCCAGCAAAAACGCGTCGCCATCGGCCACAAATTTATCGACATCTTTAAAGATGAGGCGAAGTCGATCCCTGGGGCGAAGTATCTGGCGCAGGGGACGCTTTATCCCGACGTGATCGAGAGCGGCGCCGAGGTCGACGGTCCCGCGGCGACAATCAAACATCATCATAACGTGGGAGGACTTCCCGCCGAACTCGGCTTCGAGCTGATCGAGCCCCTCCGCGACCTGTTTAAAGACGAGGTCCGCAAACTCGGTCTCGAGCTCGGCCTTCCCGAGCATTTGATCTGGCGTCATCCGTTTCCGGGACCCGGGCTCGCGGTCCGCTGCCTCGGGGAGGTGACGGAACAACGGCTCGACGTCCTCCGCCAGGCCGACGCGATCTTCCTCGATGAGATCGCCGCCGCGGGGCTCGCGCGTTCGGTCGCACAGGCGTTCGCCGTCCTCCTGCCGATCCAATCGGTCGGAGTCATGGGTGATGGACGAACGTACGAGAACGTGATCGCTTTAAGATCCGTTGATACCGATGATTTCATGACCGCCGATTGGTCACGGCTTTCGCACGACGTTCTGGCGCGCGCCTCGACGCGGATCATCAATTCGGTGAAGGGGGTGAACCGGGTCGTTTACGACGTGACGAGCAAGCCTCCGGGAACGATCGAGTGGGAATGATCGGAGGCCGATTTTGGCGATGCCGCGGAGGAGTGAACCGCGATTTCTTTCGCAAGTCGATTCGAATAAAGAGCGATTCGAGTCGCCGAGGCGGGAAAAAACTGTTTGACTCCGACGGCGTGGAAAGTAGGATAGTTGTGTTGACCCTCCACGCGTCGTCCCTGTCGAGACGCAAGCCCTCCGGTCGGCGCCGATCTGTCGGCCCTTCCTTGATCACGCCGTCGCGTCTCGACCCGTTAGCGACGAGCCGTGAGACTCCATAAGGAATCGGATCATGCTTCCGTTCGCGTTTCTCCCCAATCTTGGCACGCCCGAGTTGTTAATCGTCGGCGTGGTGGCGTTGTTGATCTTCGGCAATCGTCTTCCCAGCGTGATGCGTTCGCTCGGCAAGAGCGTTACCGAGTTCAAGAAGGGGATCTCGGGGATCGAAGACGAAGTCGACCAGGCCGTGACCGCCGACAAGCGATCGAAACCCGAGTGACGCGTCGCCGTCCGGCCCCGATCATCCTCGTACAAGATTATACTGATATCATACAAGTGGGAACCGTCTCACGTCGGGTTGTGAGCGAACACCCGACGCCAACCTAACGGAGCGAATCGCACATGTTTCCGAATCTTGGCTTTCCCGAGATGCTCATCGTGATGGTGGCGGCGGTCTTGCTGTTCGGCAAGCGCCTCCCCGAGGTGGGTCGATCGTTAGGCAAAGGAATCGTCGAATTCAAAAAAGGACTCCGCGGAATCGAGGAAGAGTTCGACTCGGCGAGCCGGCCGTCGGCGCCGGAATCGTCGCATTCCGAACTCGTCGAAGTGTCGGCGCCAAAATTCGAACCTCCGACATCCCCACCCGTTCCCGGCAACGAGTACGACCCCCAGGCGCATCACGTTTGAATCGAAGGGATCCGGCGGACGCGAGCGACGAGCGATCGCGATCGTCGTGAATCCTCGCGACGATTGATCGCCTTGGCGAACCTTGAAGCGCCCTCGCCGTGTCGAATTGCCGAATCGGTTTTGATTTGCGACGATCGGCGTGGTAAATTGATCTCGCATCGAATGAACGTTTAGAGAACGTCGTTTCGGTTGATTCATCCGTAACGACCCGCGGGCGGCTAACTCAGCGGTTAGAGTGCCATCCTCACACGGTGGAAGTCACAGGTTCGAATCCTGTGCCGCCCAATGACTTACGGGTAATGATCGGGCGCCCTCGGCTTTCATTTTCAGTTTTGGAACGATCTAGATAGGTCGCAACGTTTACGGCGGCACTATAAACAGGCGTTTAGTATGTCGGATGCCTGGCCAGGATGCTGTACGGAACCGCGTGGTCGCTCCATTTCGCCCAGGCGACGAGCAAACGGTCGTCGGCATTCTGTCCGAGTCGCCAGGGTTCGAGGCGAAAC
>JAKBCQ010000411.1 GCA_021807585.1 Planctomycetota bacterium
GGAGTCGAACTGAAGGAGCTGGGAGCGATCGCCGTCGCGGTGCGACCGGGGCTCGTGGGGGCTCTCATCGTCGGCCTGACCGCGGCGAAGGCGCTCGCTCTCGCGCTCGACGTTCCCCTCGTGCCGATCGATCACCTCGAAGGACATCTCTACGCGGCGCAGATGGCTTATCCTGATACATCTGTTTATCCGTCGATCGGTCTTGTCGTCTCGGGTGGACATACGAGTTTATTTCATTGTCATGGCCCGATCGACGTCGAACCGCTCGGCGGGACGATCGACGACGCCGCGGGGGAGGCGTTCGATAAAGTTTCGAGCATGCTGGGGCTGGGGCATCCGGGAGGCCCCGCGGTTGAAAAGGCCGCGGCGACGGGGAATCCAAAAGCGTATTCATATCCCCGTGCGTTTCTTCATGACGATCGCCTCGATTTCAGCTTCTCCGGGCTCAAAACCGCGGTGCTGTACACGCTGAAGGGGCAAGACGCACGATCCCGCGAGGGGGTCGAACTTTCTCCCGGACTGGTCGCGGATATCGCCGCGAGTTTTCAGGCCGCGGTTTGCGAGATCCTGACGGCGAAATCGCTACGGGCTTTGCGGATCACGGGGGAGTCGCGGCTGATCGTCGGGGGCGGAGTGGCGGCGAATCGATCGCTCTCGAATCGTCTTAAAAACATGGCGATACAAGAGGATATCGAATTATTTATCCCGCCTCCGGCGTATTGCACCGACAACGCGGCGATGGGGGGGATCGCGTTCGCCAAGCTTGCGGCGGGTCAAACCGCGGATTTGGAGGTCGACGTCGTCGGTGGGCTGGTGCGCCGTCGGGGTGTAAAGGAGGGGGGGAATCGCAAACGAAGCGAGCGCGACCCGAGTCGCGCTCAAAATGCGGGGTCTTGATGAATCACGAACCGATTCGGCTTTTGGTTCGTGACGCGGGTTTCGATTCCGAGAGGAAGCGAAACGACGGAGTCCTTTGTTCAACCGGGAGGGCGCGGTCGATTGGGTCGATTGGCCGAGTTCGACGCCTGGAAGCTGCGTTGTTGGGCGTCGAGCGCGTGACGCCGATCGAGAGCCAGGGCCTGCGCGAGCGGAACGCCCCGGTATTGAGAGTTCGAAGCATCGTGGCTCGATCGAGATAGATTCGTGTTCATAGGTTTTCCCTCGCCTTTCGATTCGCAAGCCGTCCACATGCCGCTTTCGCCGTGCTGTCCTCTTGCTTGTCCTACGTAGACAATCACACCAAGGGTACAAACCGAATGAGCCTACATCAATGATAGCACGCATTCAGCGCCGGTGTGACGCGGATTCCGTAGCCTGGGGGGGAAATTGATCGTGGTGCTTCCACTTTTTGATCGATCACCGAGTGGTATCGTCTTCGACGCGGTGGGGACTTTAATCGAACCCGATCCTTCGTCGACGATCGCTTATCGCGACGCGGCGCGACGTCAGGGGGTCGAGCTCGACGTTGATCTCGTGCGTGATCGGTTTTACCGGGCGCTCGCGGCGGACGAAGTCCACCCGCCGCACGGGCCGATGACGACCGACGAGTCGTTCGAACGCATCCGTTGGCGACGAATTGTCGCGTTTTGTTTACCCGAGATTCCCGACCTCGATCGTGCGTTCGCCGAGCTTTGGGAGCATTTCGCTCGACCCGCGTCGTGGCGTGTCTTTCACGATGTCGACCCGGCGCTGAGGGCGATTAAACAGCTTGGGAAGACGATTTGGGTCGGCTCGAATTTCGACGCCAGGTTGCGCGGAGTCGTCGCGGGACACCCCGTTTTGAACGAAGTGCTCGATTCGCTCGTGATCTCATCGGAAATCGGCTTTCGCAAGCCTCATCCCGGGTTCTATTTGAACGCGTGTCGACTGATGGCGTTGGACCCGGGGGACGTACTGTTCGTGGGAGACGATCTGGTGCATGATGTCGAAGGGCCGCGGCGAGCGGGACTGCGAGGGGGTATCTTGATCGACCGCAAGCGACGCGCGACGGATCAGGTTACCAAGGCGTTAAACCTGGTCGAGTTGGCGGATCGGATTCGTTCTCGGATCGACCATGATTGATGAAACACCCGCGACCGAACCGATATTGCTCGACGTCGGTCGATCGGGAACGAAGGCGCGAGCGCCTTGGGTTGAATCGACTTGTGCTCGATTCAAGCCGGGAAAACAGCGTCGGATCTTGAACGACCAGGGGCGACCGAAGAATCGGCGGTTCTCGACTTGTCGGATCGGCGTTGTTGGGTTAATGTTCCGACCCGCCGGACCCGTCGGTCTTCTCTGGCACTCCGCCTCGACTTCGCCGGTCGTCCATCCCGGCGATTCGTGTATCGGGTCGCTCCCTTTCATGGAAGAAAGGAAGTCGCGCTTGGCCACCACGGTTGAAACGCTAGCTAAGCTCGTCAGCGGGCGCCTAATCGGCGACGGCGACGTCCCGATCGATTCGGCGCGTCCCGTGAACGAGGCGGGTCCCCGCGACATCACGTTCGTTGAAGACGAGCGTTATCTCAAACAACTGAGGACGTCGCCGGCGGCCGCCGCGATCGTCGGTCCGCATTTCAAAATGCCGCCAAGCGAATCCAAGCTCGCGGTGATCGAGGTCGACAATCCGCGATCGGCGTTCGTGACGATTCGCTCGCACCTGCAAGGGGGAGAATCCGAACGCTGGGTCGGCGTGCACGCGATGGCGGCGATCGACCCCTCGGCCAAGATCGGTTGCAACGTCGCGATCCACGCCTTCGTGTCGATCGGAGCGAACGCCGAGATCGGCGACGGCGCCACTCTGATGCCGGGATCGGTCGTCGGCAACCGCTGCAAACTCGGCGCGGGATGCACGCTTCACCCCAACGTCGTCTTGTATGAAGATGTGATACTAGGTAATCGCGTCGAGATTCACTCGGGGACGATCATCGGCGGCGACGGCTTCGGTTACGAGCGGGTCGACGGGAAACACGTGAAGATCCCCCAAACGGGAGGGGTCGAGATCGGCGACGACGTCGAGATCGGCGCGAACTGCGCCGTCGACCGCGGAACGTTCGGCGCCACGCGAATCGGCTCGGGAACAAAGATCGACAACCTGGTGATGATCGGCCACAATAATCAGATCGGCGAACACAACATCCTCTGCGGTCAGGTGGGGATGGCGGGAAGCTGCAAAACGGGCGATCACGTCGTCCTCGCGGGACAAGTGGGCATCAAAGATCATGTCGATATAGGCGATCGCGTGGTCGTCGGGGCTCAAGCAGGTGTTCATAAGAACATCCACGCTGATCAACATGTGCTTGGCTCTCCGGCGATTCCGATTCGCGAGCAACGGCACATCTTCGCGATGATCGCGCGGCTTCCCGAGATGCACCGGCAGATGCGCGAGCTCGAAGCTCAGGTGGCGCGGCTCACCGCGGCGCTCCACTCCGACCACGATCAGGCCGCGGACTCCGCCGACGCGACGCTCGAAACCGCCGATAAACTTTGATATATCCATTTTCTGCAATAATGTACATACTCACTTAGGTTGCATTTTATGGAACACGCGAATCCCGCCGCCGATACGCCGACGCGACCGGCCCCGATCGATCGCCGGGTCGAACGGCGACGCTCCAATCCAATCCCCAGGCCCAAAATCGGCTTGCTCGCCGGTAGCGGCCGATTTCCGATCCTCTTCGCCGAAGCCGCGACCAAACTAGGATTCGACGTCGTTTGCGCGGGTATCCGGTACGAGGCTCACGAATCGCTCCGCCGACGCTGCGCGTCGTTCGAAACCGTCGGCGTTTCGCAACTAAATAAGCTAATACAATCATTTAAACGACGCGGCGTCAAAAAAGTGGTGATGGCCGGAAAAGTGACCAAAAGCGTGATGTACACCCCCTGGCGCTTCGTCCGACTCGCTCCCGATCTGCGCATGATCCGCTTTTGGCTCCACACCTTGCGCTCCGATCGCCGCGACGACTCGATCTTATTGGGTGTCATCGCCGAATTCGAGCGCGATGGAATCACGTTCGAATCGGCGCTCGATTATTGTCCGGAGTTGCTCGTGAACCGCGGACTTCTTACGCGCAGGCCGCCGACCGACGCCGAACGCCTCGATATCGCCTTCGGCTGGAAAATCGCCAAAGAAATGGGTCGGCTCGATATCGGTCAATCCGTCGCTGTCAAAGAGCAGGCCGTCCTCGCGGTCGAAGCGATCGAAGGAACCGATCGCTGCATCGAACGCGCCGGCTCGCTGTGCAAGGCCGGCGGCTGGACGCTCGTCAAGGTCGCCAAACCGAATCAAGACATGAGGTTCGACGTCCCCACGATCGGCGTC
>JAKBCQ010000412.1 GCA_021807585.1 Planctomycetota bacterium
CTGAAATCAATCGATCGGTCACGATCGAATCGCACAAAAAGTCACGAGCCGACGAGCCGACGAGGGCGTATCGCTTTCGTCGGTTCGTCGCTTTTTTGCATCACACACATCCCATAATTGAAACACCTCCTCGATCAGGATCGGCAATACCGGCCTCTCGCGATCGCCCTCGGTGTCGGCTCGATTCGCGGGTATCGAATCGGATTCCGACTCTCCGGGAACTTTTGTCTTGAGATCCACGATTGATGTTGTCTTCACTTCAATCGGCGGATTCGTCGTCCGACTGAGAATCGCGTTTGAGGGCGATCGCGCATGCTCGCGATTTTTTTTACCGATCGATCCGCCATGTCCTATGACTTTTAACAGTTCCAAGGTTTCGGCGGCGATCGACCGGAAAAATTGCACGGCTTAGGCGCAACAGTTGTTTCCCGGTCGTTCGTCCCGAGGGATAAACGTTATGCCACATGAAGCAACCACGCGGTCGCAAACCCCGGTGCGCCGCGGCTGGGTGTCAAGGATCTTCGGCGGGGGAAAAACGACCGACTCCGAGGTCGCTCGCTCAACCGCGAGTCCTCGGCCGCATCTCTCGAGCGAATCGTTCGCAGAGCCCGGGTCGCAGGTCTATTCCGAATTATCGCGGACGGAGATTCAACAGCTCGTACGGGGGTTGATCGCCGATGAACGGTACGCGTTCGTCCTATTGGCCGACGCCGAAGCCGAAATCGACGATCGATGCGCCGGCCCTGCGTGGTCGACGCTCGATCGGCGAGTCGCGCTCATCCCCGCCGGAACGGTCCCCGTTTATCAAAGCGACGGATCGACCGAACTCACCGAAATCGCCGCGTTTTATCTCGATCGTTGTTCGGTGACGAATGAACAATTCTCGCGGTTTGTGCTCGCCGGAGGTTATGATTCGCTCGAAATCTGGCCTCGTGATATCTGGCCGTCGCTGATTCGTTTCGTCGATCAGACGGGCAAACCCGGACCCCGTACGTGGCAAAACGGCAAATATTCCGCGGGCAAAGCCGATCATCCAGTAACAGGAGTATGTTGGTACGAAGCATATGCGTACGCGAGGTGGGTCGGCAAACGCTTGCCGACCGCGGCGGAGTGGCAGAAAGCCGCGGGTTGGCCCGAGCAACTGAGCGGCGGATCGTGCAATCGCTATCCCTGGGGCGACCTTTACTCCGAGGGAAAAGCGAATCTTTATTCCAGCGGCGTGGGAGACACTGTTCCCGTCGTCGAATTCCGTCAAGGGTCGACTCCCAACGGACTTTATCAGATGACTGGAAACGTTTGGGAATGGCTCAACGATTCGCTCGAGACGATTCCGTGCCGACCCGACGAAACGTTTCAAAACTGGAAACCGCTGAAGCGGATCGTCGGCGGCGCGTACGACACATACTTTCATTGCGAGGCGGCGAATCACTTCATCACCGGGCAACCCGAACTCGATCGCCGCGACAACATCGGCTTCCGTTGCGCCGTCTCGGCGTCGCGGCTGCGTCGCCGGAATGAGGACGCCGACCACGATTCCAGGAACGATCAATTATGAGTACACATTCCCCGTTTTTAACGAGTCAATTCGGCAATCATTCCTCGGCGTATCAACCGTGTCCGCTTTGCGGGATGTCGGGATTCGAAGGGAACGCTTGCGAGCATTGTTTCGCTCCCGCGGACGTGATTCATTCGATTCATCTCCGCGATAAGCCGCCGCGCATCGTCGGAGTCCTCGGTCCCAGCGGCGTCGGCAAAACGGTATATCTGGGCATTCTCCTCGATCATCTGGCGCGGGGGGCGATGAACCTGAGCGGATTCGCTCACGGCGCTTTTTCGTTGTCGCTCCATCGCAACACGATTCTTGCGCTTGAACGGCAGCGATTCCCAGCCAAAACCCCGGTCGAGGCCGATCGCTGGCAATGGGTTCATTGCGAGATCGAGCGGAAGAACACCAAGGTTCCCCCCTTCGACCTCGTCGCCCCCGACGTCGCGGGTGAGGCCGTCGCGGCCGAACTCGCGTCGCCGATGTCCAATCCTACAATTCATGCTCTTATATCTAGGTGTGATGCACTTATTATTCTTGTCGATATCCTCCAGGTCATCGCCGACGGCCAGGGACAAGAGCTCTTCGCGATGCAACTGATCAGCTACCTGACGTCGCTTCGACCGAAGCGGAAAAAACAAAAATCGGACGTGCCCACGGCGATCGTTTTCACCAAATCCGACCTGTGCGAGGAATCGGTCCGCGACCCCGCCGCGTTCGCGCGGTCCAATGCTCCGGGGCTGTGGAAACTTTGCGAGGCCAGGCTTGCGCAGTTCAAATTCTTCGCATCGGGAGTCGCGGGAGCGAGCGGCTGGCTCATCGACTCGGAGGGGCGCGAAAGCCTGATCCCGCTTCGCGTCGAGCCCCGAGGAATCATCGAGCCGTTCGCCTGGCTCGCGGGGCAAATCTAAATCAATCACGCTGTTCGATCACGGTTCGCAAGCTCGGTCCATGCGATGATTGTAGACCAGGCAATATTTACGTCTTTAGATCAGGATGGGACCGCCGGGTATCACCTTGCGTCTCGATCGCGCGGAGTTACCGAACCCGAGGCGGTCGCCGCGGCCACTTGGTCTCCCTCGCACGAGGGACTTGCGATCGATCCGGCGAATTCGGTCTCGTTCCAGTTTTTTCCCCTCCCGTCGGGCAGGTTCGCCGTCGCACGAACGTGCCAGGGCCCTCCCGAATACAGCGGCCGAGCCGGGAGACTTGTATATACTCATATACTATTTATCACGAATGAACAATTGCGGCGCGCGGGCGATTCGCCGATCGCGATCGCTCGCGACGCGTTCGTCCTGGGACGATCGATCTATCAAGCCGACCCCAGAAGCACGCTCGACGCGATCGAACTCAGCGATCATTATCCGCGACAATCCGAACCGTACCGGCGCGATATCACCGCGCAAGCGGATATGCCCAACCTTGATCAAACGATCTCCCAATTACGATCGGGAAGGAACGTTCGGTTGCAATTCTCGGGAGATCGCGTGCTTTTGGTCGAACGCCTCCTCGGCGGGATGAAACCCGAAGAGATCCCGCAAGTCAGCTTCTCCACTAGCCTCGTCCCCTCGGCGATCCGACCGTTCCGATTGATCTTATCGCCGCGGTGACGACGACCGTCGCCGGTCACGCGTTCGCATCCGGAAAGCTTCCGCTCTCGGTGGCGCAACCGTCCAGATTTTGCGACGAGGCGTCGTTCGACCAAGCTCAATCCGAAAGATAATGTACGATTGAAAAAAGCAATTTAAATAATATACGTAAATATTTGGGTTATCTGGAATCTCTAGCGGTCCCGGTTTATTGAACGCCTTCTTTACAAACTTTTACGGAACGGTCTTCATCGAGCCTTTACAATCACTTTCGGAGTCGAACGATTCGACCTCGAACCGACGTTTTTTTCCAATCGGTTCGTCGTCGAATCGCCGAAGTGAATCATCCGAATCGAACTCCTTTAACCTCCGGGTCGTCATGATGAAGCAGAAAACGGAATTCTTACCGATTCTTTTTATCGTTTTGAGTGCGGTGATATCGCTGGTCGTTTTGGGCGCCGTGGCGCCTCGCGAAGGCGACGACTCGGGCGATCGTCGTAACGATCCCAAATTCGCTCCGAGTCAAGCCGACGAGCCTGGCGGTCGTGGCTTTCTTGGAGGCCCTCCCGGAGGTCCCGGCGGACCTCCCGGCGGTTTCGGGCCGGGGATGTTCATCGCGCCTCGAATTTTTGAGGAAGCCGACAAAAACGACGACGGAAAGCTGACATCCGACGAAGCGGGAGCGGCCGCGGCGTCCTTGATCGTTGAAGCCGACACCGAGAAAAAAGGATCGATCGACGCCAAGACGCTCGGTCGAGCGATCAATAAACGGATCGGTCCCCCTCCCGGTTTCGGTCCCGAAGAACCTTCTGACGATTTTGGACCGGGGACTTTCATGGCGCCGGCGATTCTTGAGATCGCCGATACGAATAAGGACGGCAAGCTTACCCCCGACGAGGCGTCGAAGGCGGTGGTTCGATTCGTCGGTGAAGCGGACGTAAAGAAACAAGGATTTCTCGATTCGGCGCAGTTGATCGAGGCGATCAACCGGCGAACGGGTCCTCCTCCCGGTTTTGGCCCCGGCGGTCCGGGGGGCATGCCGGGGCGATCCGTCAAGCTGACGGCGAAATTCGATAAAAACGGCGACGGCGTGCTCGATCGCGAGGAACGTCGCGCCGCGCGCGATTCGATCAAAGCGGATCGCGCGAAGAACGCGAACG
>JAKBCQ010000413.1 GCA_021807585.1 Planctomycetota bacterium
GAGGCGCCGACCGAGCCGGCGTTTCTCAAAATGAATCTGTTGAAAAGGGCTCACACGGCGGTTCGCCCTCCCGGAAGATCACCGGCGCCGAAATATCAATCTCGCGAGGGCGAGGCGACGACCGAGCCGGCGCTTGTCATAATCAAAACATACAAGAAGCCTCACACGGCGGTTCGCTCGCCTGGAAGAGTTCGCCCTCGCGAATGATTTCAACCGAAAGAACGAATTCTTCCACTCAAAGCCGCGCGACGATCCCAACAAAATATCCATGAATTCTCAGATAAATGCTAAATCATCGATTCAATCGAACGTCACCTCGTTTTCGCCAGAACGTCGCCGATTTTATCAAGAAAAGTCGCATTCGTCGGATATTTGGGAAGACGTTCGACGAGCGATTCCATCGCTTCATCGGGCTTGAGCGCCGAGAGACCGCGGCGGAGGCTCGTCATCGAGGCGAGCGATTTGGGATCGAGCAACCGTTCTTCCTTGCGGGTTCCCGATTGTTGGATATCGATCGCGGGCCAAACGCGGCGCTCGGCGAGCTTGCGATCGAGAATGAGTTCCATATTTCCAGTTCCCTTAAATTCTTGAAAGATCACGTCGTCCATGCGGCTTCCGGTTTCGATTAAAACCGACGCCAAGACGGTGAGCGATCCCCCCTCCTCGAAGGCTCTGGCCGCGCCGAAGAGTCGTTTGGGAACGTCGAGGGCGCGAATATCAACCCCTCCCGACATCGTTCGACCCGTGCTGGAATGTTTGTTATAAGCACGCGCCAATCGCGTGAGACTGTCGAGCAGGATCAGTACGTCTCCTCCGCTTTCGGCGATTCGTTTGCCTCGTTCGATCGCGAGTTCGGCGAGCCGAACGTGCTCTTCGGTCGAGTGATCGAGCGAAGACGCGAGCACGTCGCCTCCTTTGATCGTCCGGCGAAACTCGGAAACCTCCTCGGGACGTTCGTCAATCAGCAAAACGATCAGCTCGATCTCGGGATGATTGGCGACGACCGCGTCGGCGATTTGCTGCAAAAGGATCGTTTTTCCGCTCCGAGGCGGAGCGACGATCAGCCCTCGTTGCCCTTTGCCGACGGGGGTGAAAAGATCGATCAGGCGAGGCCCGATCGGCTCGGCGCCGGTTTCGAGGCGAATCGGCCGAAACGGATCGATCGGCGTCAGGTCGTCGAACCCTCGCGCGACGTCGAGTTCGGCGACGGGTCGACGTTCGATTTCGACGATCTCGGCGAGCCTCGCGACGGGTCCGCGACGCGGCTCGAGCCGCCCCGCGACCCACGCTCCCGACCGCAGCCGATGCCGCGCAATCAGCGCCGAACCCACCTGGGCGTCTCCCGCCGCGGGCTTGAGACCGCGCGTGATATTCCTCAAAAAGCCGCCGCCTCCGGCGCCAAGTTCAAGCACCCCCTCGATCATGTCGGTTGAGAGATTCGTCATATTCATGGAGTTCAATTCTTCAAGAGCCTGCACGCTCGACGCGTCGGTCGGGTTCGATAGGGTCGGCATGCGATCCAAAGAGAACGTGCGAAAAGTTCGGGGGGGAGAGGGCGCGATCGATCACGGCTTCGTCATCATAGTACGCGCCGCGACGTCGTTCGTCCAATAAATCTCGATCGATATGAAACGAAATTCATACTCCCGCCAAGATCCGAGCTCAAGACGCCGAACCGACGATCATTCGTCGGCTCGGAAGGCGTAAAAAGATAGGATATGTCGTAAAATATGAAATTATGGTTTTACTTTGTAACTAACATCACAATATATCTATTTTAAATATATGATTCCTAAAAAGGCGCAGGCGCGCCGGATAAAGCTTGTTCGCCGAATAAGGCTTAAAAACGACACGAAGCGGTCTATCTCCGACGTGATGATAAAAATTGGCGACGTCTTCTACGCGCGGTCTGATTTGCGTGCTATCTTGTAGGTCCCGATCGGGAATTTGGAGTTCACGCCATGCGATCCGCGACGCGAATCGGTTTGTGTCTTATCCTCGCTTTCGTGGTGCGTGGTGCGCGCGGCGACGACGCGATCCCGATCGAAACGCTTAAGGCGATCAAAGCCGCGACGGTTTTCGTCAAAACAGAGATCGGCCGGTCGGGGTACACGGGTTCGGGGTTTGTGATGAAGGTCGACGGCGATTCGATCCTCGTCGTCACCAACGATCACGTGGTCACGCACGAGGAAATTACCGTCAAACGGATGCTGTCGACTTTATCGATCGTGTTGCGATCGGGGACGAAAGACGAGCAGAAGCTGAAAGCCGAGATTGTGGCGACCGATTCCGCCAAAGATCTCGCCGTGCTCCGAGCGACGGGGGTGAAAAACGTCCCCGCGGCGCTCGATTTCAACCACCCCCCCGAGCTGATTGAAACGCTTCCTGTTTATATCTTTGGTTTTCCATTCGGCGAATCGTTGTCGACGAACAAACGAAGCCCCGCCATCACGGTGGGTCGGGGATCGATTTCGAGTTTGCGGAGGAACGACAAGGACGAGGTGTCGATCGTCCAGATCAACGGCGATTTGAATCCAGGCAACAGCGGAGGCCCCGTGGTCGACACTCAGGGGCGGCTGGTGGGGGGCGCGGTGGCGACGATCAAAGGAACGCAGATCGGCCTGGCGATTCCTCCCGGCGTTTTATTGGCGATGCTCGAGGGAAAGGTGGGGGAGGTCGGCGTCGCTGTCGCGGGGATTTCCGCGGGAGTCGCCGACGTGACGCTCGACGCCAAGGTGATCGACCCGCTCAAGCAGATCCGCAAGGTCTCGGTGCTTTTGGCGCGGTCCGACAACGTGAAAGTCCCGCCCAAACAAGGGGAGGACGGACGTTGGTCGAAGCTGACGGGAGGGCGCGAGATCGACCTTTCACCCGCGAAAACGGGGAGTCGCTACCAATCGGCGCCGATTAAGCTGCCGTCGAGCGCGAACAAAGCCGTCATCTATCTCGTGCAAGCGTCTTACACGACTCTTCAGGGCGCCACGATTTATAACGCTCCCGTCGTGAAACGGATCGACTCGGCGCGAGGGATTGCGACCGCGAATCTCCGCGCCGAGCCGTTCGGCGCCTCCGATAAGAATCCCACGCCTCCGCCGAATTCGGGGATGAACGATCTCCGCGGCGGACCTTCGAACGAGCCGATCAGCCGCGAGCTCGGGGATATCAAATTCGTCGAAAAGCGGATTTCGGGAATGATGCTTCCCCCCTGCATGTGCTGGGCGCCGAGCGGAAAAAGCTTTTACCTCCTCGAACCAAACCCCGGTCGAGTCAGCGAGATCGAATTCGTATCGCTCAAGGAGATCGCGCACGCCTCGATCGGAAAAAAATGCGCGTGGATGTGTTTATCAAGCGAGGGTTTGCTCGTCGCGCTCGAGGATGATCAAGAAATCTGGATTCTTGGACCCGAATCGCTCGACGTCAAGGGGACGATCTCGACTCCCGGCCCGCGCGTGATCGCGTCGTGCCCCAAGCTCTCGATCGCTTACTCGACCGACGGTCAGGGGCTGATGTCGATCCTCGACCTCAAAGAAAAACAGCTCGTCAAACAGCTCGCCCCCACCGCGTTCGGCAGAGAGGGAGGATTTAAATACCCCGCAGTCTCATCCGACGGCAAGTATTTGTTCACAACAGGACGTGACGAACAATTGATTCGCTATCGGATCAAGGGGAGTCTGCTCCGGTTCGAGGAGCAGGGACCGCGGCTGGGGATTTTGCCGCAAAAGATCGAATTGAGCCCCGACGACGCCTTCATCTGCCTGCCTTCGGTCGGAGGGAATCACCCGTGGGCTCTCGAAGGGCCGCCGGGCTCGTCGCACGCGGCCGGTTTGGCGCCGCCGAATCCCATGTTTATCTACAAAACAACACATCTTTCCACCCCGGTGATGACGATCAGCGCCGGGTCGTTCCCGAAGGCGCTTGCGGTCGACGCCAAAGGAGGGTGGGTTTACGCGCACGGCGGCGGCAAACAACTCGTCGTGTTCGATTCCCAGGGAATCAAATTGAAAGAATTCAACTTCGGCATGGGAGAAACGAAACAGTTCCTCGTTCATCCCGACGGAGGCAAATTCGTCATGTTGACGATGTCGGGACTGCACTCGGTGACGATGCCGCGTCAAACAACCAAACAGGCTGGTAAACCCGCCCCCAAAACACGCTCGACCCCCAAAAGCAAACAATAACGCAACGAAATATCCTTGAGAGTGAACCGTTTCGCGTTGTATCGTCGCGACCCGTTCGGCTACGATGCCCCCGACGGTTCGCGTTCGGCGCAACGCAAGGAACGGACCGCGGAA
>JAKBCQ010000414.1 GCA_021807585.1 Planctomycetota bacterium
GAGCGCTCGGCTTGACGCCCGCGGAACGCCCCCCCGCGCCGTTTGGAACCGCGGGTGTCGGTCGCTCGTCGTCGCCCCCCACGCCCGATCGGCCGTTGAGGAATAAAATCGGCACGATAAGAATCATCCATGATCGCATTGGATCGGTTCCACCTCGTCGGACGGTTCGCGGGGATTCGGTCGCGTCACCGATTCCGGGTTCCGCCGCGGCGGCAAACTAGCCCATGACGCCGAGAGCGGCAAGGCGAATCGGCGCGACCAAGAAAGGTCGGATGAGTCCGATCCCCTTGACCCGAGCCGTCTTGGTTCTATTATTGAATGTCGGCGGTACGGAAAACCGATGGAAATCGGCCGCGAAAGTCTAACAATCGTCATACTTTCGAGCGTTACATCGCGGCGGGTTTCGACGATCAATCGACGTGAGCGACGGTATCGGCATGCAATTTCGACCGCGACTAGCTTTGGCGACCCCATCCACCTGTTCCGAGCCCGCGATTGCGAGCCTGGCGATGATGGCGGCGCTGAAAGCGCAAGGGACGACGGTGCAGCATTTTCGGTCGCGGGCTTGCCTCACCGCGTCGGGGATCGTCGGTCAGGTTACGGGCCTTCCCGGCCGTCATCTCGACGCCTGGTTGATGCCGCGCCAAACGATCCGTGAGGTTTACGTTCGGGGCGCACTCCACGCCGATTTCGGCCTCGTCGAGGGGACCCTCGAAGACGTCGGCCATAAGGTCGAGTGGGGATCGCGGATGGCGAACCGCTACGAGGGGTACGATCGCCCAGGCGGGCTCGCGCCGATCGCCGCCGCGCTCGATCTACCGTGTGTCGCGGTCGTCGACATTTCGCGCGAGGACGACGTCCATTTTCCCAAGCTCCACCCCCAGGTCGACGCGATCCTGATCGACGGAGTCGTCGATCGTTCGCGATACGACTCGATTCGCCGCTTCGTCGAAAGCGTGCTCAAAAAGCCGGTGATCGGCGCGGTCGACGTGATGCCTCAACTGCGCACCGCGATCCGCGACGCCCCCGTCGATCAGCCGATGCCCCCCGAATGGTTCGAGGTGCTCGGATCGAGCTTCAATCGCTTCGCCGATTGGGAAACAATCAACGACCTGGCGCGCGGCAGGCCGTTTCCCGATTGTTCGCTTTCGGAAAGCCAATTACTGCCGATCTTCCGCCCGTTCAAACTCGGCTACGCGCAAGACGAAGTCTTCGGCGGCTACTTTCCCGATACGCTCGAGATGCTTGAAATCCTCGGCGCCGAATTGATCCCGTTCTCACCCCTCCGAGACGAAAATATCCCCACAAATGTTGATTTAATTATGATCGGATGCGGAGTCCCCGACCATCATATCGACGCAATCACAAGCAATCATAGTTTAATGAATGCGTTGCGGCTTCACGTGTGCAAGGGGCGGAAGCTTTACAGCGAGGGGGGTGGGACGGCGTATCTGAGCCGGATCATGAGGGTGAACGGCAAAGAGTATCCCGGCGTGGGGATCTTTCCGTTCACGGCCGATTTGCGCAAGGATCCCGGTCCGCCGATTCCGGTCGAACGAACGACGACGCGCGACGGCTGGTTGTTGGGACCCAAGGGGATGGGGATGCGCGGCTATAAGTCGCAGCGATGGAAGCATTTACCGTTCCCCGAGCCCGACGACGACCCCGCTTTCGCGGGCGTGTTGACCGCCGAGGGAGACGTCTTTTACCGCAAGAACGCGGTCGGGGGCATGCTCCACCTTCACCTTGGCGCCTTCCCCGAGGTCGTCGCGGCGTTCGCCAATCCCCCCGCGCGGTCGCTCTCTCCCCGCTAATTCATGCCGACGTGTGAATACTAAGACGCCGAGCGTGAACCGCGTCGGATCGCGCCGACCGCGACGTACCGGCGTGAAGCGCGAGCGCGTCGATCGAGAACCGCGATCCAACTCACTCGGATCCGCTTCGTGAGCGAATTCGAGCGGGATTTCGGCCCTTCTTGGCGTCTGCGCTTGGGAAGCGGCGCCGTCTCGCTTGCCGAGTTGAAAAGGGCTAGAATGAATTGCATACGAAACGGTTCGGAATCGTCGACCCGCGCGGGTCGTCCGTCGCCGCCTCGTTCTTCCCAGAGACCCCCTCGTGACCGATCGCGCGACTTTCAGCCGGGCTAACGGTCGGCGCAAAGAATCCGGGCGTCGGGGGGATCGTCGCATCATTTACCAAAGCATAATTGCATATGACGGGTTTGGCGTGGCCGATCCTCTGTATGGTCGTCGGCCTGTTGCTGTTGATCGTGGAGGTTTTTATCCCGTCGGGGGGGTTGATCGGCGTACTGGCGCTCGGGCTGATCGTCGTGAGCCTGTGGCTGTCGTTCGCGCAATCGGCGGCGTTGGGGCTCAAATTTTCGGCGGCGCTGGTGTTGCTGGCGCCGATGGTGATCGCCGCGGCGCTGCACCTCTGGCCGCGCACTCCGCTTGCGAAGAAGATGTTTCTCAGACCCCCCGATCCCGATTTCGACGACGAGTTCCACGCCGAACACCATCGGCTCGATCACCTCGTCGGCCAGATCGGCCGGGCGCTCACGCCGCTCCGGCCCGCGGGGATCGTCGATTTCGAGGGGAAACGGCTCGACGCGATCGCCGAAGAGGGTTTGATCGCCGCTGGGACGCTCGTCGAGGCGGTGCAGATTCGCGGCGGACGACTCGTCGTTCGCCCCGCGAACGAACCGCGTTTCAACGATTTCCTCGAATGAACACCAAATGGATCGTCGTGTGCTCGTGGTTTTTTACCGGAGATCGCGGATAATCGACGCGATTCGCCCCGACCGATCGGGCTCGCATGGGGAAGCCCCCGGGCGCGCCGACTTTACTTATCCAGGAGACGTCGATTGATGAATCAAGCTCCGTTCGCCCAGGCGATATCGGGTGTTCAAATGGGCATTTTTTTGCTCATTCTGTTCCTCGGGCTCCTCGCCCTCCTCGCTTTTATTCTATTTGCTAAATATTTTAACTTATGGATTCAAGCGAAGACGACGCACGCCAACGTGGGGATGCTCGAATTGATCGGGATGACGTTCCGCAAGGTGAATCCGCAGATCATCGTGCGATCGAAAATCATGGCGATCCAGGCGGGTCTCACCGAGAAGGACGGAATCTCGACGCGCAACCTCGAGGCGCATTACCTTGCGGGAGGCAACGTTCCGAACGTGATCCGCGCCTTGATCGCGGCGAATCGCGCCGATATCCCGTTATCTTATAAGCGCGCCTCGGCGATCGACCTCGCCGGCCGCAACGTACTCGACGCCGTTCAGACGAGCGTCAATCCCAAGGTGATCGACTGCCCCGATCCGACCAAGGGACGGCAAACGATCGACGCCGTCGCCAAAGACGGCATTCAGCTTAAGGTCAAGGCGCGAGTGACCGTCCGCACCAACATCGATCGGCTTGTCGGCGGCGCCACCGAGGAGACGATCATCGCCCGCGTCGGCGAGGGGATCGTCACCACGATTGGATCGGCGAATACACATAAACTTGTGTTAGAAAATCCCGATACGATTTCGAAACGCGTTCTTGAAAAAGGGCTCGACGCTGGATCGGCGTTCGAGATTTTGTCGATCGACATCGCCGACGTCGACGTGGGAGACAACATCGGCGCCAATCTGCAGGCGGCGCAGGCCGAAGCCGATATGCGGGTGGCGCGAGCGATGGCCGAGGAACGACGCGCGATCGCGGTCGCGGCCGAACAGGAAAACGTCGCCCTCGTTCAAGAAAATCGCGCCAAACTCGTCGCCGCCGAGGCCGAGGTTCCCGCGGCGATCGCCGAGGCGTTCCGTAAAGGAAACATCGGCGTGCGCGATTATTACAACCTCCGTAACGTTCAGGCCGATACCGATATGAGAACCGCGATCGCGTCGGTCGGCGGCGCGTCGAACTCGGTCCGCGACAGCCAGAACGGTTGAGACGAACCGGATCGTTTCAACCCGCTTAGATACCTGAATACTCTTGATTCAAGGATATGATTGTTTATGGGACCCGAATTGATCAAGGTGTTCGTGTTTCTGGGGGTGGTGACGATCTGGGCGGTCACTTCGCTCTTTAATCGCGAGGATCCGGCGCGGGCGCGCGGGCCCGCGCGGCCGTATCCCCCTCCCGGTCCCAGGCCCGGCGGAGGGGGTCGCCCGGGCGAATTCAACACGATTTCCAAAGAGCCCCCCGTGCGCTGGTCGGCCCCGACCCCGCCTCCGCGAGCCGCCAAGCCCGCGCAGGCCCGCGCAGGCGCAAGCCGTTACGAACGCGACGACGACATCATCCTC
>JAKBCQ010000415.1 GCA_021807585.1 Planctomycetota bacterium
CAACGCGAGCCGTATCATTTCCTCGTTATGCGTCGTCGCGACGATTTGAACGTTCAATTGTTTCGCCAGTTCGTCGTGCTTTTCCCAAAATTCTTTCATCACAGAATAATGGAGCCCGTTGTCGATCTCGTCGATCAAGCGGTAACTGATCTCGCCCGGATAGAGGAAGCGACACGAAGACGTTGGCGCCGGCTTGGGATCTTATTTAAAATACCTGAGTGATCGAGACTCTTGCGGACCGCGAGTTCGAGCCGATTGAGCGCGATCGGCCGATTCGCCGGGGCGTCTTCGGCCACGGTCGCATTTTTATCATCTTATTCGGCTTCTCAATGGAACGGGCGGAGCGATGAACGAACAAGACATCCTGACCGCCCTCGATCTTGGCGAGGATAAGGACTGGGAGTTCAAATCCGCGAAGGGGGGGCTTCCCGCGAGTTTATGGGAATCCTACAGCGCTCTCGCGAACACCGACGGCGGAGCGATCGTGCCGGGAGTTAAAGAAAACGAAGTCGGCGAGTACGAGATTCAAGGTTTGGAGAATCCCGCGAAAATCGCCAAACAATTCTGGAACACGATTAACAATCGGGGAAAGATCAGCGTTAATCTCCTTACGAATGACGACGTAAAAATTCTTTCGATCAACGACAAGTCGATCCTCGTCGTTCGGGTTCCCCGAGCTTCTCGGAGACAACGCCCCGTTTTCGTCGGAACTAATCCTCTTGAAGGAACTTATCGTCGCTACAACGAGGGAGATTATCGATGCGGTCGCGAGGAAGTGGTCAGAATGCTCGCGGATCAATCCGAACAGCCCGCCGATAGCGTGATTCTCAAGCACTTTTCGCTTGATGATCTTGATAAAAAAACGCTTGAGGAATATCGCAATCGATTCGCCTCGCGTTCTCCCGCGCACCCCTGGCTGAAATTGAACGATCAAGATCTGCTTGAAAATCTCGGCGGTCGACGCAAGGATCGAGCCTCGGGCGACGAGGGTTTGACCGTCGCGGGGTTGTTGATGTTCGGCAAGGAGCGGTCGATTCAAGATCCCGAGGCGATTCCTCAATATCATGTCGATTATCGTGAGAAATTGTCGAAAAATCCAAGCGTTCGTTGGACCGATCGAATCGTTCCCGATGGAACCAGGAATCTCAACCTGTTCCAGTTTTTTGAACAGGTCTACCCGCGACTCGTCGCCGACTTGAAGATCCCCTTCCAGTTCACGAACGAACAAGAATCCGCCCCTCCTCAAAGACATGATGAAACAATTGTGCATGAGGCGATTCGTGAGGCGTTCGTCAATTCGATCATTCACGCGGATTATCGCGGACAGGGGGGGATCGTCGTCGAGCGGTATCGCGATCGACTCGAATTTTCGAACCCGGGTACGCTTTTGCTGGGCGTCGAGCAAATTCTCAAGGGAGGTGTGAGCGAATGTCGCAATGTGAATTTACAAAAAATGTTCGCGATGATCGGGTATGGCGAGAAAGCGGGATCCGGGATCGACAAGATTCGTCAGGGATGGGCGTCTCAAAAATGGCGAACTCCCTGGATTCATGAGATTCTCAAACCCGAACGCGTCGTCTTCATCCTGCCGATGATCAGTCTCTTTCCCGAGGAATCGATGAGACTTTTTCGATCGACCCTTGGCGACGATCTGGCCGGATTGAAAGCGCAAGAAGTTCAGGCTTTGGTGACCGCCGACGTCGAGGGAGAAGTTTCAAATCAGAGGCTTCAGCAGTTCTCGCTTGATCATCCGGTTGATATCACCCGCACTCTACAAGATCTCGTATCCAAAGGGTTCTTAGAAAAAAAAGGATACGGAAGGTGGGCCGCGTATCGCTTGTCGCGGCGACTTGCGCGGCTGCAAAACGCCGATGACGAATCGTCGTTTTTAAAATCCGAAAACTCCAACCCCAATGAATCCAATTACTTACGAAAACCAGTCGAATCCAACCAACGTCGACGTAAGCCTCAATCCGGATTCCCGAAGTCCTCACACAGCGTTGCGAACTCCTCACATAGCGCCTCGAACTCCCCACGTAGCGATGCGAACTCCTCACACAGCGCCTCGAACTCCCCACGTAGCGATGCGAACTCCTCACCTTGCGCCTCGAACTCCTCACCTAGCGACGAATTCCCTCCCGAGCTGATCGCAATCGCCAAGCCCGCGCGTGAAACCCCGCGGCTTTCACGTTCCCAAATGAATCAATTGATCATTGAACTTTGTACCCGACGAGCCTTAACGCTCAACCAAATCGGCGCGCTTTTGGATCGAAATCCCGCGGGGGTTCGCGATCGATACCTGAGCCGGCTTGTGAAAAGCGGCGAGCTTCGGCTTGTTTTCCCCGCCGAGTCCAATCACCCCAATCAAGCGTACACGACGGGACACGATTCGACTCAATCGTAAGAGTGTTCGATGCTGTAAGATTTCAAGGCGTTCGTTTTATTAACAAATCCAATATCGAATATGCCAATACATCTATCGAATATTATTCACGGGTTGCATCGTCGCGGGAGCGGTTTGCGGAATGAATGCGGGGTCGTTGATGTGGATTTGCGTCGGCCAGCCGATCGCGTAATAAAGTTGATACTGCGCGCGGTTGTACGCGACGACGGCGCGGAGGTAATCGGTACGAGCCTGCGCGAGCGCCTGAATCGGTTGTAAAACCTCGATCGGCCGCGTGGCGCCGGGCACTCCCGCGCCGCGCTGGATGTTGAGCAGGTTGAGCCTCAGCGAGTCGATCGCGCGAAGCACCTCGGGAGCGGTTTGAGAGATCCGTCGCGCCGCGGCGATCCGAGCTTTGTAAGATGCGACGACGTCGGCGGCGACCAGATTCTCTTCTTTGATCAGGTTCAGATCGGCGATTTCCTTATCGGCGCGCGATCGTTTCATGGTCGCGAGGTCGCCGACGCCGAGGTTTTGGAGCTCCCAGAAGAGGCTCACCGTCGCGTCGCCGCGCGAGCCGAAGTTGCCGACGAACGCTCCCGCGCCTCCCGCGAATCCCCCGCCCGCGTAGCTGATTCCCATGCTTGGAACGAGCGGTCGAAGCCTCGCCTGTTTCAGCCGGAGGAGAGTCGCCTTCACTTTTTCGCGTTCGGACGCGAGTTCGGGTCGTTCAAGTAATCCTTTTGTAATCATATCATTGAGCGAAAGTTCGTCGGGGATTACTCGCATCAAGGCCTCGGAGGGTTCGACGGGCGCCAGGACCTGATCGGGATCGAGCACGAGCATCCGCACGAGGTTGGCCGAGGTGATCTCGAGTTGACCGACCGCGTCGACGATCATGCTTCTTCGGTGTTTGAGTTCGGTGAGAATACGTTGATGATCGGCTTCGAGGCCCTCCCCGGTACGTGCGTAGGAGCCGGTGATTTCCGAGAGTTTCAGAGCGTTTGCGGTGGCTTCGCGTGCGATCGCGAGCATGCCGCTCGCGAGGATCAGATCAAAATGCGCCTCGGTCGCGGAGAGGAGGGCTCGGTTTGTCGCGGTGTGGACGTCGGCTTGGCTCGCGGCGAGTTCGCGGCGAGCGGCTCGTGGGATCAGGATCGCGTCCGAGAATCGAACGACCGACGCGAGCCCCGTGAGGGGTGGGAAACCGCTTCCCGGAGGGTTGGCGGCATAACTGTTGGGACCTGCGGCCAATCCGCCGAAGAACAACGAACTTCGGTTGGCGTTGATCACCTGGCCACTGATCGTTTGAATCTGTCCGTCCTCGCGATACCACGTCGGGCCGATGAAGAGAGAAGGGAGCCATAAGGCACGCGCCGCCTGTAAATCGGCGACGGCTCGAAAAACGAGCCGGCGGGCGATTTCGATATCGAGGTTGCGGCCTCCCGCGAGCCTTAGCGTTCCCGCGAGATCGATCGGCCGGATCGGCTGTCCCGAAATCAATTGCTGTCCAAGTTGGTCGTCAAGTGTGGATTCGACGTTGGATAGGATATCGGCGGGAGAATGCGGCGCGTTCGCCGTCGGGATTGTCGGATCGGGCGATGATCCTAGTGGATTCGCGGAATTTTGAGCTCGCGAAGGCGACTGAATCTCGGGGGGAAGCGGCGGGGGAAGTCTCATCGGAGGAGACGGAGCGACCGAGAAACCCGGTCCGCCCGAAGCGGAGCCCGATCTCGGCGAAAGGACGGTTTGTTGCGCGTGGGCGATCCACGCATGAAAGAACGTGAGAATCAGTACGGCGATCGCCGTTCGGGAGGTTTCGCCGCGAGGCTCGAATGTGACAACCGACATACCGGGATCGAACCTCCTGATCTCGTTGGACGGCCGCGGGATCGACGCGTT
>JAKBCQ010000416.1 GCA_021807585.1 Planctomycetota bacterium
CAATCGTCGATCTCTCATAAATGTAACTCCTTTGATGTTAATATTCGAATACCCGGATGTCGATGCGCGATCGTCGTTCGATCACAAATTTTCCTCGGTTGCGACGATCCCGCAGTCGATCTCTCGCGGCTCCTTATCGCGCAGAATCGCCCCCAGACCCGCCAGCAAAAGCACCGCGGCCATCACGCCGAACGCCGCGAGCGCCGGATACGCGTTCTCGTTCCACGTTTTAAAGGTCGACCCGCTTAAATCAAGCCGTTTCACCGCGCCGGGGATCACCGCGAGCACGGCGATCAAAATCCCCGCGATCGCCCCTCCCGCGATGTAGCCGCACGATAACAGGACCGCGGGGCTCGAATCGGACTTCTCGGGATCGCTTTTCCGTACGCGATCAACGAGCGCCCGCAAGCACCCGCCGACGAAGATCGGCGCCGACGTGGCCAGCGGTAAATACACCCCCACCGCAAACGCGAGCGCCGGAACCCCCGCAAGCTGCATGACAATCGCAATCATCACCCCCAAGAACACCAGAATGCGAGGCAAACTGTTATCCATCACCCCGCTGATGATCAGCGCCATCAGACGAGCCTTGGGAGCGTCGTATTTCGTCACCTTCGTGCCGTCGTCGCGCGCGTCCACCCGGCCGTTGATCGCGGGATCGACGAGCCACTTCGCCTCGCCCGAAGTCGAGTCGACCAGATACTTGCCGGGAACCACGCCTTTCACGTCGTCCTTCACCCGCCAAACTTTGTAGCTATGTCCTTGATAAGTCGTCGTTTCGGTCAGGTCGCCCACGGCCGCCTTCACCTTGGGTAAATACTCGCTTTTTGACGTATAAACCGTGCTCGCATCGTTAAGAACCAAAAGCGTGAATCCGATGCAAACCGCCGACGTCAGCGCGCCGACCAATATCGCGATCTGCTGCGATCGCGGAGTGCCGCCCACAAGATAGCCCGTTTTCAGGTCTTGCGACGTCGTTCCGCCGTTCGAAGCCGCGATGCAAACAACCGCGGCGATCGAAAGCGCAGCCATCTGAAATTCCCTCCCCACCCAGCCTTGAAGCACAAAGATCAAACACGTGAGCAAAAGCGTCGCGACCGTCATCCCCGATATGGGGTTCGACGATGATCCGATCTCGCCCGTCAACCGCGAAGAGACGGTCACGAACAAAAACCCGAACGCCAACACCAGCAAGCCACCGACGATTCGCCCCGTGCGATCGGTCGGAATCAAATGCGACGATGCGATTACCGCGACCAGCGCCAGAGCCCCCGCGATGACGATCCAAAGCGGCAGATCGCGATCGGTCCGAAGCCTACCGGTCGATCCTCCCTTCGATCGGATATCCCTCAACCCTCCCGTGATCGACGAAACGATCAGCGGCGCCGCCTGAAACAAACTGATGATTCCCCCCGCCGCGACCGCCCCCGCGCCGATATACAAAATATAATAATCTCGAATTTCTTTGGGAGACATTTGCGCGATCGGCATCGACGCGGGCTTGATCGGAACGAGCGAATCGCCGCCGAAGAACTTGATCGCGGGAGTCAGCAGAAGCGCCGCCATCAAACCTCCGCCCGCCATCACACACGAGATCCGAAAGCCGATGATATAGCCGACACCCATCAAAAGCGGGCTCGCCTCAAGCGCAACCTCGGCGCCCTGAATTTGCCCGATCGCACGCCTGGGATATTCTTGCCAAGACTTCAAAGCTTGCATCATAAATTGATATAAGAATGAAAGCCCGAATCCGACGAACACCGTGCGTCCGCTCGACCCTCCTTTTTCTCCCACGATCAGCACCTCGGCGCACGCGGTCCCCTCGGGATAGGTGAGCGTGCCGTGTTGCTTCACGATGAAAGCCCGACGGAGCGGCACCATCATCAAGATCCCCAGCAATCCTCCCAGACACGAGACGAGCATCACCCTGCTCACCTCCATGTCGTAGCCGAGGATCATGAGCGCGGGCATCGTCACACCGACGCCGAACGCGATCGATTCCCCCGCCGATCCCGTCGTCTGAACAATGTTGTTTTCCAGCAGCGAAGCCCGACGAATACCGAACGCCTTCGAGAGTGCGCGGAAGATCGTGATCGAAAGGACCGCGACGGGGATCGAAGCCGAAACCGTCATCCCCACTTTAAGCACGAGATAAAGCGACGACGCTCCGAAGATGATCCCCAACACCGCCCCCAAACCGACCGCGGTCCACGTGAGCTCGGGCGTCGTTTGTTGTGGGGAAACAAACGGTTGAAACCCCTTCACATCCTCGCTCGCCGCGGATTCCGCAACCGAGCCCGCCGTTTTTTCCGTGACCGACATGGATCGCGCCTTCCCAATAGATCGAATTCCAAAGCGCCAGGCGAGGGGACGGTCCCAAGAACGCGAACCGGACCTCAAGGCTCGGGGAGAGGATTCCCGACCCCTCGGGCTAGATGACGACCGTATCACCATACGGTCTGTTTCAGCCGACGCAATCCCTTGGCGATTGAATCAAATAATGGTTATTTTTAAATAATTATTATATTATTTATACGATCGGTCGCATTGATCTCTCCATAACGGCGATCAAAAGTCCATGATATTCATTTTTCTGAGTATCATGGTGTTTTGTGGGGACCAAGGTTTGATCGGTCGATTGGGGCGTACCAAACCGTTGCGGATTGCGAGTAGAATGGAACCTTGAATGGATCGAGCGTGTCGTGTCGACGATACCGAGGATGAAGCTTTCACGAGAGAACGAGAACCGCTTATGATCGCCGCTCCGATTCCTCAAGACGACGTTCAAAGATTGGCCGAATTGCACGCGCTCGAGATTCTCGACACTCCCCGCGAGGAACGCTTTGATCGCATCGTCCGCCTGCTCAAACTCGTCCTTCGCGTGCCGATCGCCTACATGAGTCTTATCGATTCCGATCGTCAATGGTTCAAGTCGGTATGCGGATTGAAGACGGTCGGGACGACGCGCGACATTTCATTTTGCGGCCACGCGATTCTTTCGGACGAAACGATGGTCGTTCCCGACGCGTTGGAAGACGATCGTTTTCGTGACAATCCCCTGGTGACCGGCGATCCATATATTCGCTTCTACGCGGGACGTCCGTTGCGCGGACCGGGGGGGCATAAGGTCGGCACACTTTGTGTCGCGGATCGATCGCCGCGAACCCCCCGCGGCGACGAACTCGAGGTGCTGGCGGAGCTCGCCGCGATCGTCGAACGCGAACTGGGATTGGTCGAGACCGTCGCGCTCCAGCAAAAACTGATCGAGAGTCGTAATCGCTTATCGCATGAAATGGCACAAGCGTCTCAATATGTCCTCTCGCTTCTCCCCGAACCGATCGACGGTTTGGTGGCGGCGCGGCGACGATTCGAGCCTTCGTCCGAATTGGGGGGCGATTTTTTCGGTTACGATTGGATCGACGACGATCATTTCGTCGTCTATTTGCTCGACGTCTCGGGGCACGGAGTGGGTGCGGCGTTGCTTTCGATCTCGGTGGGAAACGCCTTGCGAGGACGGTCGCTGCCGGGCGCCGATTTTCTCGACCCGTCTTCGGTGCTCGCACGCTTGAATGAGTCTTTCCCGATGGATCGTCATGATGAAAAATATTTCACCATTTGGTACGGAGTGTATAACAGTTCCAGACGCACGTTGACTTACGCGGGCGGGGGCCATCCCGCGGCGGTGTTGCTGACTCGTTCGGCTCACGACCGCGTGCGGCCGATCGATCTTGGAGTCGGCGGGCCTCCAGTCGGCGCGTTCGCCGAGGCCGGATTTGAACGTGCGACCGTTCCCGTTGAACCTTCCAGCAAGCTTTATGTCTTCAGCGACGGCGCCTATGAAATTCCGAGGCGGGGCGGGTCGATGATGACCCGACGCGAACTCGTCGATTTCCTTACGTCCCCCTCCACGCCGACCGGCCCCGACGAAGTTTGGCGGTTCATCCTCGGTCAAAGCGACGTCGCGGGACCGATCGACGATTTCTCATTCATTGAGATCGATTTCCGGTAAAGATCGCCCGATTCGGAAAGCATGACGGCCGATCATCATGAATCCGCTCAAATCGTGATTCGGTTCGCCTGCGGCGTGACGGAGCGCGCCCGCCCAATATCCAACCCTCATGACCGAAAAACCGCTGCGGATTGACTTACATCAAGGGTTTGGCGCGGATTCACCAAGATTCCAATCGCATTACGGAACGGCGTATCGTGCGCGATCAGCCTACGATTCAAACGATCGTCAAATTCGTGTCGCATCCAGCGCGGTGTCCGGCGAGCACG
>JAKBCQ010000417.1 GCA_021807585.1 Planctomycetota bacterium
TCGGTGTTGATGACTCCGATCGGCCCGTCGGTCGGGATATCGAGCAGCGCGAGCCACGCGGCGGGATCGCGCTCGACCAACTCTTTCATCACGACGTCGTAATTTTTCGCCACGGGGAACCTCCGGGTTTGAAAAGCGAATGATATTGGATGCGATCGCGTCCGGGGAATCGACTCTCGGTCGAGTCGTCGATCGACGGATTCGTGAGATCATAATCGATCGCGAACCGTTTAGGCACGGCGCGGAATCATCGGCATTCAGGCCGAAGGCCTGAATTCAGAATACGTGGATGTGCTGAGCCGGCTCGAGGGTTTCGCCGATTCCCACGGTTTCACCCTGGGAACCACACGATGAATGCGATTGTGATAATGCGATTGATTTTTTCTTCAGTCCGAAGGCCTGGGATATCTTAGCCCAGGCGAAGCCCTGGGAACATACATACACGAATAGCCTCTCGTCGCCCTTCAGACCGAAAGCTCGACATATGATACCCCGGCGTCAGGCAAAGCGAGATCCTCGTGTTCGCGCCGTCGGGATGTGTATTAACACATGGATTCACTTGCTTGTGCTTCGATCTCGAAAAACTCGCGGCCTCCTCCCCCGCGGTCAACTTTCTTTCTTGGGCGTCGGTGCGCCGCATTCGCGACAAACCGTCGCCGCAAGGTGCAGCGGCTTGCCGCATCTCGGACAGACACGGAGCCCCGCCTCAACTTTGGGTGGTACGTGATATCCCGTCACGGTCGAGGGGGGATCCGACTCTGGAAACGTCGCGGGAACCGCACCCACCGCAACCTTCGACGGATCGGCGCCGCTCTTGTTCGTCCATGTCGTTAAGGTCGCAATCTGCTCGGGTGTCATGTCCGCCGTCCCTTGACGATCGTCCGTCCCAGTCCCCACCCGCTTCGATTGATCGGGAATCGGCACCACCCGGCCGCAATCAGGACATTTGCCGTGTGTCGGTTTATCACGCGAATCAACCTTCAAGCGTCGCCCGCACGGGCAGTGAAACCGAATGTATCCGTCCGATCCCTCGACAATCTGCTCGGTCTTACGCTTGATCCGAACCCGCGCTCCGCACTTCGAACACACGATCCGTTCCGACCCGTCGCTCGGAAGAATCAGCGGATTGCCGCAGCGACAAATCGCATGAGCCATGTCGTTTTTGCTTTCATCATATCGAAAAACTTTGGTTGAAGTGATTCCGACCGTTCGGCGCCTCGGTTTCATCCTACGGCTTGATCGTCGTCGCCGAGATCGATCGTTCCAGCGATTGGATCGGGATCACCGCGTTCAAACTCCCCGATCGAAATCCTTCAAGATCGAGCGTCACATACTGAAAACCCGCGGCGCGAAACGCCGCCACAATCCCCTCACGTATCTCGATCGACGCCAGCTTGAGCAATTCTTCAACAGGAACCTCGATCCGAGCCAAATCCCCTTTGTGATACCGCACCCGCACGACGCGAAGACCAAGGTCGCGGAGCTTCCGCTCGGCCGCGTCGATCATCTTTACCCGTTCGGGTGTCACCTCCTCGCCGTAAGCCACCCGGCTCGATAAACAAGGCGAAGCCGGTTTGTCCCACGCCGGAAGATCCCACCCCCTCGCGAGCGCGCGAACATCGGCCTTCGTGAATCCGCACTCCTGCAACGGATGACGCACCCCGCGCTCCCCCGCGGCGCGCAGACCCGGTCGGTGATCCCCCGCGTCGTCGGCGTTCGCCCCCGATACAATCAATTCACCAATATGTTGATCAACCAATTGGCTCAAGCGATCATACAATTCGCTTTTACAAAAATAACAACGATCAGCGTTGTTTCGCGCATACTGCGGATTGGCGAATTCATCGGTCCGGATCACCTGATGACGAATGCCGATCTTCTTCGCCAGCTCGATCGCCGCCTCGAGCTCCCCCTCGGCCAAACTGTCCGATACCGCGGTCACCGCGACCGCGCCGTCGCCGAGCGCCTCGAACGCCCCCTTCGCCACCACGGCGCTATCGACCCCCCCCGAATAAGCCACCACGACCCGCCCCATCCCGCGCAACAGCTCGATCAGCCGATCGCGCTTCGAAGCCAGTTCCAAATCGGCCAGGTCGCTCATTCCACGCCCCTTCACGTTGGTGAAAAACGCATTCGCATCACCAAAATTCTAACACCGCGAGACCGAAACGCTCAACCTCATCGCGATGGAATCGACGCCGTCGTCAGCACGACTCGATTCCCCCAGACAACCGAGCAGCGACCCGAGCGATCCGCTCGACCGCGGCGTCGATCTCTTCGATCGTCGTAAACGCTCCAAAACTCAACCGAACCGACGATTTCAACCGATCTTCGGGCGTACGCATCGCAACCAACGTCGGCGAAGGTTCGGTCGCCCCAGAGGCGCACGCCGAACCCAGCGAGGCCGAAATCCCCTCAAGATCAAGCCCAAGCAAAAGAGCGTCCCCCTCAAGACCAGGAAAGCCTAGATTGAGCGTCTGCGGCAGCCGATCCGCCTCGTTTGCCGGCCCGTTCCGAATCACACGAGCTTCACCTAACCTTCTTTTCAAACTATGTTCTAGCTTATCTCTTAAAATTTCCTGATTGTTATGTATCTGTTTAAGTACGGCATGACGGCGTTCGAGAGCCTTCGCCAACCCCACGCAAAGCGCCACGGGGACCGTTCCCGGGCGCAGTCCGTGCTGCTGATTGCCGCCGTACAATCGCGGCGTTATCAGCGTTCCCCGGCGCGCCAGCAGCAGCCCGATCCCCGTCGGTCCGTGGAACTTATGACCGCTCGCAGCCAGCGTGTCCACCCCCAGACCGGCGAAATCGACCGCGATCCTGCCGACCGCCTGAACCGCGTCGGTATGGATCGGAACGCCCCGCTCGTGGGCGGATTCAGCCGCCCGCCGAACGGGCTGAATCGCCCCTGTTTCGTTGTTCGCAAGCATCAGAATCGCCAATCGCGTATCGGGCTGAAAGCGTTCGACAAAGCGATCGGCGTTGATGATTCCATCAGGCTCGAGATCGGCGTGATCGACCTTCCAGCCGAGCGCTTCAAGCTCTTCAAGCGGCTGAGTCACCGAGGGGTGTTCGATCGGGTTCGAAACGATCCGACCCGGCGATCGAATCGCCGCGCTATCGCCGATACGTAGCAATCCCAAGATCGCGGTGTTGTTCGATTCGGTCCCTCCCGAGGTGAAAACGACCTCGTCGGCGTGTGCGTGGAGGATCGAAGCGACGGTTTCGAGGGCCTGATCGAGGCCGCGCCTCATGAACCTGCCGAGCGCGTGCCGGCTCTCGGCGTTGCCCCCCGCGAACCAATAAGGCTTCATCGCTTCGAGAGCTTCGGGATCGAGCGGAGTGGTCGCGTTTTGATCGAGATCGATTCGATCCATATCCTTATTCCATAAGACGTTAACCCTCATCGAATGCGCCTCGCGGGGGCGCCGGGGGCGAGCCGTCGTCGAGTTCGTAACGGATTATGCCTCGTTCGATTCAACATTATTGGAACGCTTTGACGGTAAGGATAAGGCCGACGACGAAGAGGGGGATTCCCAGGATTTGGATTCCTCCCGCCGAGAACGCGACTCCTGCGACCATGAGGATAAAGCCGAGGATCATCGTGGCGAGCCGTCCCAATTGGACGACGATCCACGCGAGCAAACGGAGCGGGAGGGTGATGATCCACCACAGGAACGAAAGCATTGTGCCAACCTGTTCTGAGTCGAGCCGAGACGTAACCGTCGCGAGCCACGCTATGAGATCTTACTCAGGGAATTCGGCGATCGAGGTGAGAAATCGGGTCGTCGGGTTTGAATTTTTATGAAGCGAGCCCGAACCGCGAACGAACGCGTTGTTTCGCGATATCAGCCCGAACCGCAAACGAGTTCGACATGTCACGATGCGACCCGAACCGCGAGCGAACGCATGTTCATGACACAATGTTTTACGCACTTGTTTGCTCGTCGCTCCGGGGTGATCGACGCGAACCTGTTTCTTATCGTCATCTATAAGAATAATTTATCATCTATACTCAGGTTTGGTTATGCTCGAACTTTGAACCCGGGCGCCAGGCAATCCGTCATTTTCTCGGGGTTTTTGATCGACTGTTCGACGAGAAAGGCGTCGGCCCGGTCGATCAGTTCGCGCCCCTCGTCGCCCCCCAGCAGCGCGCCCAGCCTTCTCCGCGCCGCGGCGGCGAACAGTCGGGCGGATTCGTCGTCGAGACGCGCGATTGCTCGTTTCAAGTGATCGATTGTTTTGGATTCGTCTCCCGCTTGCGAAGCC
>JAKBCQ010000418.1 GCA_021807585.1 Planctomycetota bacterium
CGAGGTAAAACCGGGCGAAATCGATTCCGTCTGGATCGAAACGGCTCGATTGGAAGAGAGAATTGTTCTCACTTCCGATAAAGATTTCGGAGAATTGATCTTTCGAGATCGATCCGCGGCGTTCGGCGTCGATTTACCTCGACTCGAAAAGCTCGAAGTCGATCAAAGATTAGAGCGATTGCAATCGGCTTGGTCGATTGATCAAAACGATTTAGGCTTTTGTTACAATTAAATGTATTCTTAATTATTATGCTAAATGTATTATGTTAATATGTGTGTATGCCGGATGACGCGTCCGGGAATTGCGGGATCGAATTCGGCGCCTCTCTCCGATCGATTTCGTCTCGCGGCCCTTGAGCCCGCGATCGCGGCGCGTTATGACTGATTCTCTCCTCTCCTTGAACGGATCGACCAGGCCGATCGGAACGGTCGCGATCTGAACCGTCCCCGATTTTGATCGGATAAGCCACGAGAGATTCGCCATGAGACCCGCGCTGATTCGTTACCGAGGCAAATGGATCGCGATGATCGCCGCGGCGCTCGCGGTCGCGACGGCCCCCCTCTTCTCGGCCGACTCTCCAGTCGGTTATCACCCGACCGCGTATGCGCTCAAGGGGGGAATCATTCATGTCGGCGACGGGACGAAGTTCGATCCCGGAACCGTCGTCGTCCGCGACGGCGTGATTCAGGCGGTCGGCTCGGTCGACAAAGTCGCGATCCCCGTCGACGCCGAAATCGTCGACGCGACCGGCCTCTCGATCTATCCCGGACTGATCGACGCTTACACGAGCGTGGGCGTGCCCCTGGGAGTCAAGCGATCCAAAACCGGCGGCGAACGCGCGATCTCATACAACGAATACGCGCTCGCGCATACATTAGATGATAACCGCAACGGCATGACTCCCGAGTTTGAAGTCGCCGAGGTGCTCGATATTCCCGATTCCGCCGCGGCCGAACGCCGCGCCCTCGGCTTTACCGATATCCTCTCGGCGCCCGCGGGCGCCATCGCCACCGGGCAAAGCGCCGTCGCGAGCTTAAGCGAACTCCCCAGGCGAGAATCGCTCGTCAAAACGCCGATCGCTTTACATATCAACTTAAGTCGCCCCTTTGAGCCCCAACCCCCCGCGCCCGCTCAAACCCCCGTCGCTCCGGTCGGGGGACGAGGTCGCGGTCGTGGCGCCCCCGGAAACCGCGGCAACTCGGGAGGATATCCAAGCGCTCTCATGGGCGTGATCGCTCATCTCAGACAAACGATGCTCGACGCGGCGCGGAATCAGGAGCTTCGCGCCTACGCCGCCGAGAACCCGTCGGTTCGACCCGTCTTCGACCCCGCTCTCGCCGCGCTCGAACTCGTCCAGGCCCGAAAAATACCCGTTTGGTGGGAGGCGAACACCCGCGACGAAATCCACCGAGTGCTCGATCTCTCCGATGAATTCGGCGTCGATCCCGTCATCGTCGGTGGTCGCGAGGCGGGCAAGGTCGCCGATCGTCTCAAGTCCAGAAACGTACCCGTCGTCCTCCGCATCAACTTCGCCGAGGAACCCAAAACCCCCACCGAAGACGAATACGCCAAGAAGAAAGCCGACGAAAAAGACATCCCGCTCCGCGTCCTGATCGATCGACACGATCGTTGGAAGGAACAAGTCGCTACCGCCAAAGCGCTCGAAATCGCCGGCGTCAAATTCGCCATCTCGACCGACGGCCTCGGTCAAGTGAACACGTTTCCCGCACAAGTGCGCAAGTTGATCGCCGAGGGGCTCAAGCCCGAAGCGGCGCTCGCGGCTCTTACGAAGCGCGCCGCCGAGATCACCGGCGTCCGTCAATCGTTGGGAACGATCGAACGCGGCAAGCTCGGTCATATCGTCGCGTACACCGCCCCCTTCGCCGACGAAAAAGCGAAGGTTCGATATCTGCTCGTCGACGGTCGCAAGTTCGATCTCGAAAAATCGCAACCCGGAGATTCGGCCAAGGCCGGCCCCAAAGGCAAACGAGCCCGCGGCGGTAAAGGCGAGTCGCCAAGCGATTCTCCCGCCAAATCCGAATCGAAACAGGCCAAATCCGAATCGACTCCCGCCAAAAACACCGAACCCGCCCCCGTCGACGCCAAATCCAAAAATGATCAGATCGACCCCAAAGCCGATCTCGCCAAGTCGAAATCGGATCCCAAAACCGCCGACACTTCCAAAAATGCACAGGCTTTGAAGCCCGAAGCGACGCCCAAGACCGAAACCAAAACCGCGGCGAGTTCGAAGGCCGATACCGCGAAAGCCGTCCAAGTCTCGAAGACCGCGACGGCTTCAACCGCGGCGTCGCCGAAAGCCGAGGCGAATCCACCGAAGCCCGAAACGAGCGTGTCGAAGGATCAACCCGTCAAAGAGACCGTGAAAACCGCTCAGGAACCCTCGAAAGAGAAAGAAAAGGTCGAACCGAAAACGCCGTTCGTCGATACGCCGAGCGAGCTTGACGCCGACCGCAAGCCCGCGATCCACACCGGTGGAAATGTCATGATTAAGGACGCGACGATCCTTACCGTCAGCCATGGAACGCTTCCCAAAGGGTCGATCCTAATCCGCAACGGCGAGATCGCCGCGATCGGCGCCGACATCGAAACCCCCGAGGGGTTCGTCGTGATCGACGGCCGAGGGCTTGTCGCGACGCCCGGAATTATCGACACGCACTCTCACATGGCCATTCAAGGCGGCGTTAATGAAATGAGCTTGTCGATCGTACCCGAGGTTCGGATCAAAGACGTCGTCGACGGCGCCGACCCCGAGATTTACCGCGCGATCGCCGGCGGAGTGACCGCGGCTCGGCTGTTGCACGGATCGGCGAACACGATCGGCGGCCAGGACGGCGTGATCAAACTTCGCCCCGGAATGGCGGCGCGCGATCTGATCGTCAAAGACGGTCTTCAAGGCGTCAAATTCGCTCTTGGTGAAAACGTCACCCGCGTCTCGGGTCGATTCCCCAACACCAGGCTCGGCGTCGAGGCCGTGATCGAACGAGCCTTCCAGGAGGCCGAGGCTTACAAAAAAGCGCGGCGCCAATACGACACGGCTCGGTCGCAGGGAGAATCTCCCCCGCCCATTCGCCGCGACCTCCGACTCGAGGCGCTCGTCGGTATTCTTGACGGAAATATTCATATACATAGCCATTGTTATCGAAGCGATGAGATCTTGATGCTTTTGCGCACCGCGGCGCGTCACGGAGTAAAGGTTCGCTCGCTTCAGCATGTGCTTGAAGGTTACAAAATCGCATCCGAGATCGCCGAACACGGCGCGAGCGCTTCGACCTTCGCCGATTGGTGGGCGTACAAGGTTGAGGCTTACGACGCGATCCCGTTCAACTCGGCGCTCATGAACGAGGCCGGAGTCAAGGTGTGCATCAAGAGCGACGACGACGAACTCGTTCGGCATCTCAATCTTGACGCCGCCAAGCTGATGAAATACGGCGGCATGAATGAAACTCAGGCGCTCGAGACGATCACGATCAACCCGGCGCGGCAGCTCGGGCTTGATCGTCGCATGGGGTCGATCGACGTCGGCAAGGCCGCCGACATCGCGCTTTACAACGGACACCCTCTCGACGCCTTCTCACGCTGCGAAATGGTTCTCGTCGACGGCGAGGTTCGCTTCCAGCGCAAAGAACCGGGAGGCAAAATGAACACGCGATCGGGTGATCATTCGACCGTCCCGCTCGCGTCGGTCGAGGCTCGCGCCAAAACGATCGAGATCCCTCGCGATCCCAAAGCCGCCTACGCGATCGTCGGGGCTAAAATTCACCCCGTTTCGGCGGCGGCGATCGATAACGGCGTACTCGTGCTGGAACAAGGAAAAATCTTGGCGGTCGGCGGACCCGATACGCCGATCCCGGCGGGATTCAAATCGATCGACGCGCGCGGTCTCGACGTTTGGCCCGGCATGATTGATGCGGGTACATATATCGGCCTAACCGAAATCGGCAGCCTGAACGAAACGAACGATTACTCCGATTCGGCGACGATCGAGCCCGAGCTCACCGCGAGCTCGGCGCTTCATCCCGATAGCGAACTGATCCCCGTCACCCGCGCCAACGGAATCCTCTCGGCCTACGTTCATCCGTCGGGAGGAATTATCAACGGCCAAGGATGTGTTATTGATCTGAACGGTTGGACGCCGAGCGAAATGGTGCTAACGGATCGTGTTGCTTTAGATATCAAAACGCCTTCACGAGGCATTGGCGACGTATTCGGCTTCAATCGTCCCGATCTGGAGGAGGGGGGCGGGG
>JAKBCQ010000419.1 GCA_021807585.1 Planctomycetota bacterium
ATCGCCCCGGGGCGGTCTTCTCGATCATCCTACCAAAAGGAAGTACATGAGCAAATCTCTTCGTATCGCCGTCGCCGACGACGAACTTGACATGCGTGATTATTTTCAGCGGATTATTCCTTTATTGGGTCATCAGGTCGTCGTCGTGGCCGAGAACGGCGATCAGCTTGTCGATTTGTGTCGAACGGCGAAGCCCGATCTCGTGATCACCGACATCAAGATGCCCGAGATGGACGGCATCGAGGCGGCGAAGCGGCTTTCGAAGGAGGGCCCCGTTCCGGTGATCTTGGTTTCGGCGCACCACGACCAGGAATTTATTGATCGCGCCGCATCGGATCATATACTTGCTTATTTAATTAAGCCGATCAAGCAGGCCGATCTCGAACCCGCGATCACGATCGCGATGCGGCGGTTCGCGCAGTTCCAGGAGCTGCGCAAAGAGGCGGCCGATCTCCGCCAGGCGCTCGAAGACCGCAAGGTGATCGAAAAGGCCAAGGGGTTGCTGATGAAGAAGACGGGTCTCGACGAACAAGACGCGTTTCGCAAGCTGCAGAAACTCGCGAGCGAGAAGAATAAGAAGCTGATCGAGATCGCACAGATGCTTCTGACCGCCGAGGAGGCGTTTGGGGCGTAAACGAAGCGAGCACGGCCGCGTTTGAGGTTGACGATGTGTTAAACGGCGTCGACCGGGCAAAATCGGCGGAAAATTCGGCTTGATCGCGATTGATCGTTTATAATAGAGCGACCCCTCAGTTGAACCGACGACGATCACCCGCGGATCGAGCGCGAAGTTATGAGAAAGCTTTGGATCTGGCTTGCGATTCCGCTGATCCTTGTGATCGCCGCGGGCGCTTGGTACGTATTCATGGAGCACGCCGAGTCGCCGATCCGGGTGGGGATTCTCCATTCGCGGACAGGGCGGATGGCGATGAGCGAAAGCTCGATGATCGACGCCGAGGTTCTGGCGCTCGAGGAGATCAACGCGCGGGGGGGCCTGCTGGGCCGCAAAGTTGAATGGGTGATCGCCGACGGCGGATCGGATTGGCCGCGATTCGCCCGCGAGGCGCGGCGGTTGATCGAAACCGAGAACGTGAGCGTGGTGTTCGGCTGCTGGACTTCGGCGAGCCGGAAAAGCGTTAAACCCGTATTTGAAGAAAAAAATCATTTACTTGTTTATCCGATGGCGTACGAGGGGATCGAACGATCCCCCAACATTGTTTACACGGGCGCCGCGCCGAATCAACAAATCATCCCCACGGTGAAATGGTGTTACGATCATTTAAAAGCGCGACGATTTTTTTTGGTCGGTTCCGATTATGTTTGGCCGCGGTGTGTGGGAGCGATTGCGCGGGATCAGATCAAGGGGCTCGGCGCCGAGGTCGTCTCCGATCGCTACGTGTTTTTTGATTCGTCGAGCGTCGATGGAATCATCGACGAGATCAAGACGAAGAAGCCCGACGTGGTGTTGAGTTCGCTGGTGGGTGAGACGAACGTCGCGTTTTACACGAGGCTCGCGGCGGCCGGGGTGTGGCCCGCGACGATTCCGATTGTTTCGTTTTCGATCGCCGAGGAGGAGCTGCGGAAGCTCCCCGCGGCGAGTATGGCGGGTGATTACGCGGCGTGGACGTATTTTCAGTCGATCGAGCGGGATGATGCGAACTCGTTCGCGCGGCGGTTTCAGGCGCGTTACGGCGCGGATCGTGTCGTATCGAGCACGATGGCTTCGGCGTACGACGGCGTGATGCTTTGGTCGAAGGCGGTCGAGGAGGCCGATTCGGCGGAGGTTTCGCGGGTACGGCGCTTCATCGTTCGGCAAAGCATGGGAGCGCACGGAGGAGTGACGGCGATCGATGAAGAGACGCAACACGCGTGGCTGCCGGTTTATATCGGCAAGATACGAAACGACGGTCAATTCGACGTCGTCTGGTCGTCTTCAAAGCCCGTCCGCCCCGTTCCGTATCCGATTTCGCGGTCGCGATCGGAATGGGAGGAGTTCCTCGGTTCGCTTTATCGAGGATGGGGGGGATCGTGGTCGAACCCCGTCGAGACGAAAGCCGAGCCCGCGGGATGACGTCGTGGGGATTCGGGATGCATCGCCATATCTATTCATATTATTGATACTATTTCCGTCATTATTACGAGCGACATTATGACCGACACACGCGGGTTTTTGATGCGGATGAGCCTGGCCACGCGGCTTTTGATCGGTTTTTTGTTCGTGTCGATCGTTCCCTGTTTAATATTGACGGGGGCTTCGTGGCGGATCGCCAAGCAGGCGGTCGAGAAGATGGCTCGTAATAATTTAATGGTGATATCCGAATCGAAGGCGAGCCGGATCGAGTCGTTCGCGCTCGAGCGGCGGCGAGATTTGCTGGCGCTTTCACGGATTCCAGGGATCGTCGAGGCGGCGGCGACGATCGCCGAGGGCGTCGATAATCCGCGGGTCACGGCGGACGATCGCGGGAAGGTGAAGGACCGGTATCGTCCCTTATTAGGGCATATAACCGAATCTTTTGGGTACAGTAATTTTTATTTGTTTTCTCCCGAGGGGGATTTGCTCGTTCGGTATCGGCGGGATCTCGACGTGGGGACGAATTTGCTGACGGGTCCGCTGAAATCGAGCGAGATGGCGAACGTTTTTGATCGCGTGCGGACGCTGCTTCAGCCCGAGATGTCGGATTATCAAATCTATCCGGGGCTCAATCAACCCGCGGCGTTCATCGCGGGGCCGATTCTCAAAGGAGGAGCGCCCGTCGCGTTCGCGATTTTGCAGATCGGTAACGAGCAGATATATCAAATCGTCAACGATTACTCGGGGCTTGGCGAGACGGGGGAGACGGCGCTCGGCGCTCGGATCGGGAACAAGATCGTCATCGTCGCGCCGATGCGGAGCGACCCCGACGCGGCCTTTCACCGAGAGGCGGCGCTCGGCGATAAAAGCCTGACCGCGCTCCAGAAGGCGACGGGGGGTGAACGAGGTTTTGGAATCGTCAAGGATCTTGAAGGTCACGATATTTTGGCGGCTTGGAATTATCTGCCGTCGTTTCGCTGGGGAATGGTCGTCAAGCAATCGCCGGCGGAGGCTTATGAACTTGTGTATCGACAACGCAATTTGATGTACATTCTTTTGGCGTCGATTATTCTTCCCGCGGGTTTGCTTGCGCTTTGGAACGCGCGGTCGATTTCGCGGCCGATCTCGCTGGCGGCGAAGGCGGCCGAGCGAATCGCCGAGGGGGATTTGTCGCAACGCGTGAACATTCAGGCGCCTGGTGAAGTGGGAGCGTTGATCGCCGCGATTGAATCGATGACGAGCAATCTCTGTTCACTGATCGGCCGGGTGCAACGATCGAGCATTGCGCTCGTATCGACCGCGACCGAGATCGCCGCGACTTCGCGTCAGCAGGAACAAACGATCGCCGAGTTCGGCTCGTCGACGAATCAGGCGGCGGCCGCGGTCAAGCAGATCTCGGCGACTTCGCAGGAGCTGCTCAAAACGATGACCGAGGTGAGCGCGCTCGCGAATCAAACCGCTGCGACCGCGGCGACGGGGCAGGGGAGCCTGGGGGGGATGGACAAAACGATGCACGTCCTCGCCGATTCGACGACTTCGATCAGCAACAAATTATCCGTTATTAGTGAACGTGCATCGAATATCAATCTTATTGTTACAACAATCACAAAAGTGGCCGATCAAACGAATTTGCTGTCGATCAACGCCGCGATCGAGGCCGAGAAGGCGGGGGAATACGGGCTCGGCTTTTTGGTGGTGGCGCGCGAGATCCGCCGGTTGGCGGATCAAACCGCGGTGGCGACGCTCGACATTGAACGGATGGTGAAAGAGATGCAAACGAGCGTCTCGGCGGGGGTGATGGAGATGGACAAGTTCAGCGAGCAGGTGCGTCAGGGGGTCGTCGACGTCGCCAAAATCGGCGAGCAACTTGGCAGGATCATTCAGGCGGTTCAGGGATTGACGTTTCGGTTCGATCAGGTGACCGAGGGGATGACGGTGCAATCGCAAGGCGCCGACCAGATTCGCGAGGCGGTCATTCGAATCAACGAGGGGGCGGGGAGGACGTCGCAATCGCTGAAAGAGTTCAACACCGCGACGGGCCACATGCGCGAGGCGGTATCGAGCCTGAAAGATGAAGTTTCCAAGTTTACGATCGGCTTCGGCGCGGAACGAACCCCCGCGTAAAGGTGGGAGACCGAACCGGGGCGGAGCGCGGAAGACGATCAAATTGATGAGAATTTTTAGTAT
>JAKBCQ010000420.1 GCA_021807585.1 Planctomycetota bacterium
CGGTCTCTTGGCTTTGCAGGTCTCCCATGAACGTGGCGACCTCTTTCGCCGCGATCGCCCAGCCGATTCGCCAGCCCGTCATCGCGTACGTTTTGCTCACCCCCGATATCGTGATCGTCCGTTCAGACAAGCCGGGACGGAGCGTCGCGAAGCACGTCGGCTCGGAATCTTCATAAGTCAATTGTTCATAGATTTCGTCTGAGAGAACGCCGGCGTCGGTTTTGAGCACGACGTCGGCGAGCGCTTCGAGCTCGCGACGCGTGTAAACGAGCCCCGTCGGGTTCGACGGGCTGTTCAGCATGACAAGCTTGGTTCGGGGGTTGATCGCCGCGGAGAGCCGATCCGGCGAAAGCTTGAAGCCCTCGGATTCGTCGGTGGGGACGACGACGGGTTCGGCGCCTGTGAGGCGAACCAGATCGGCGTAGCTCACCCAGAACGGCGCGGGGATCACGACTTCATCGCCCGGTCCGCACACCGCCATCAGGGCGTTGTGGATCGATTGCTTGGCGCCGTTGGAGACAATCACCTGAGCGGGGAGGGTAGGGGACCCCAACTTGGTGTAATGATCGGCAAGCGCCTTGCGCAGCTCTGGAATTCCGGCGGCCGCGGTGTAGTGCGTCAGCCCCGCGCGCATCGCCCTGATCGCGGCTTCCTGGATGTTGACCGGTGTGTCGAAATCGGGCTCGCCGAGCGAAAAATCATGAACCGTTACCCCTTCCGATTTGAGCCGCCGAGCCTCCGCGGCCATCGCCATCGTCGCCGAAGGAGCGATCAGTCTCGAACGCGACGCCAAGCCAAGAACCATCCCCCAACCCTCCTGATTCATCCAGTCGAAACAACAGATAGAGAACTCATGACGAACGGAACCGCCGGGAAAACGAGACGAAGTCGAGCGCGCTTCCGAACCGTTAAGTATCTTGAGAAACCGCATTCGGTATTCCAAGTAAGCGTATCACAAGACGCGGCTCGAAGTCATCGCATTCACCCCAAAGTTGGGATCTAGCGACGGTAAGGAATAGCCTAGACCGCTGAAAGCGGCGTAATAGCTAAACACGCCCCTAGTTACCCATTTTGCCAATTTTCCTTGAAAATTGGTCGTATGATGTTAAAGTAGATTAAATGGAGAAGACGATCTGTCCGATACATCGGGAACGCCTGAGGGTTTTGGCGTTGAGTCTGGGCCACGGCACGACGCTCGTTTTGGCCCATGATGAAATCGGACGGGACGATCTCCAGCCACTCGCACCTTGCGACTTGACATTGGATTAAGAGTTGGGGGCTTGGGATGCATCGGGTGATGATCACTGGAATCGGTATTGTCTCGCCGAACGGAATCGGCCGCGTCGCCTTCTCCGAATCGATCGTCGAAGGCCGTTCGGGGGTGAGCCGAATCGAGAGCTTCGACACCTCGGGGCAGTCGATCAAAATCGCCGGCGAGGTGAAAAACTTCGACGTCATGCCATATTTAGGCGCTCATAAAAAGAGCGCGAAATTGATCAGTCGCGCGGTGGGATTCGCGGTCGGCGCAGGCGCGATGGCGGTCGAGGACTCCGGCCTCGATACTTCGAAACTCGATCCAAGCCGATTCGGTGTCTGCATGGGAACGGGTATTACACCCGTCGACGTCGCCGAACTCGCCAAACCGATTTCACGCGGGCTCGGACCCGACGGCGTTTTCGATTACGGTCGCTTCTCGATGGCGCAGGCCGAATCAATTTTTCCGCTCTGGTTGTTACGACATTTGCCTAACATGGCCGCGGCGCATCTGTCGATTTTACATCAGGCGATGGGACCAAATAACACGATCGTCACCGCGTGCGCCGCGGGAACTCAGGCGGTCGGCGAGGCGTTTCGGTTGATCTCGCGGGGGGACGCCGACGTCATGCTCGCGGGGGGCTGCGACAGTCGTCTCGATCCGCTCCTGATGGTCGCCTACAATGCGATGAAGGCGATCAGCAACTCGACGCGCCCCGCCGCCGAGGTTTCTCGGCCCTTCGACGGCGAACGCGACGGATTCGTGCTGGGGGAGGGGGCCGCGGTCCTCGTGCTCGAAAGCCTCACGCGTGCTCGCCGTCGCAAAGCGACGATCTACGCCGAGGTGCTCGGCTACGGATCGTCGTTCGACGCTTACGGTATCACCCGACCCGACCCCGACGGCAAAGGCGCGGCGCTCTCGATGCACGCTGCGCTCCGCGAGGCGAAGCGTAATCCCGATGATATTGATTATATCAATGCGCATGGAACAAGCACGCGGCTCAACGATATTATGGAGACGGTTGCGGTGAAGCGCGTCTTCGGCGACCGCGCCAAGCGAATCCCGATGAGTTCGCAAAAATCGATGGTGGGTCATTTGATCGGAGCTTCGGGGGCGCTCGAGGGCGCCGCGACGGCGCTTTCGTTGCAGCGCGGCGTCGTTCCGCCGACGATCAATCAGGAGACCCCCGATCCCGATTGCGATCTCGATTACGTCCCCAACACCGCACGCGAAACGAGGCTCCGAACCGCGATCTCAAACAGCTTCGGCTTCGGTGGACAGAACGCCTCGCTCGTCATGGCCACGTATTCCTAAAAAGCGACGTCGATGTCGTTTTGGATCGACACGGCCGTTGATTTGAAGCGACACCCGGAGATTATCGTCGATTTTGAGGCGCTTTTCGCCGCGACGATCCTTCCGTGTACTCAAATGGAAGTAGGATCACACTTTCAAGGACGAAGAGGAACAAACAGGCTCGGCGCGAGATCCGACGCCATTGCGACGCTTCAAGCTCCTCAACCGATCATCGGACGAACATGCATAAACGATCTCGTCTCAATCATCTGCAAGCTCGTACATTCAAATTCATGCGAACCGTCGAGAAACGGGTCGCTCCTCGATACGAATGCGAGCACCCCTGGGCGTTATTGGGCTGGAACGGCGACGGTTCTTTCCAAAGCCGTCCGGCGCTGATCGTCGATTTCAGCATGACCGGGATCAAGCTTGAGCTTGATTGGGTCCCGCCGACGAAGCACCCGTTGTTCGTCGGTCTCGATATGAGCGAGTCGACGGGTTGGATTCCGCTGACGACGATCGCTTGCGACGAGATTGGACGCGGCAAGTACGAATTGCGGGCGACGTTCGCCGAGCCGTGCGATTACGATTTCTTCAAGGCGGTCGTTTACGGGATTGAGAATTAGGCGGGAATTCGCTTGTCAATAAATAGGTGGTTTTAAATTATTCGTAAGGTTTATGCTGTTTGGAGGCTTGAGACGCCCCCAAATTTCCATTATGATACAATATTATGATTATGGTGGATAAAAACCGCAAACCCAGCGAAATTGATCCGAAATGGCATGCAATCACGGAGCGTCACATAACGTTACGCACGTGCTTCGTAGGCTTATGTATAGTAGCTGGGCATTGGATCATCTCCCTTATACAACGAAGATGCTAGATAAGCCTCCGTGGATCGAAGCACTCATGATTATCTTAGGATTGGGAACTGCGCCTTCCGCATTATTCATCTTTATGGTGAGGTATATAAGACGATGGACTCAACCCATCTGGAAAGACTTTCACGGATGGAATCGGAAATCGACCCGAATCGAACGAGTAGCGGATTACTTGATGATGGAAGAGATCCGTTGGGAGAACAATCATGGAACCGATTTTTGGAGTGATAATCGGATCATTGATCTGTTCATTCGGAATCACTTACTTTTGGTGGGTGAAATTTCGAGTCTGGAGATTGCGAGAAGATCTTTTTGTCATTCGGGATGAACTTTGGGATCGAGCTCGAGCCGAAGGGAACCTCGATCACGAATCACACAGGCAATTTCGCGATGTCATTAATTCATTGATACGGATCACTCCGGTTCTTACCTTCTTCACATTCTTCAGGATCATTCTTGTGAGCGACAGTTCGCAGGAAATCCCGATGATCAATCAATTGACCGAGGTCGAGGAAGCGAGACGGAAAGTGATCACGCGACTGGTTCGTTATTTACTCAGAGAAACGCTTGCGGGCTTCCTGGCGTCGATCGCGATCTCGGTCTTTTGTTATTGGATTTTGATTCCGACGACACGTTCGGTCGCTTCGATCGACTCCCTCCTGCGGCGATTTCTCGCGTCCAAGGATCTCGACGCCGCGGCTTCGGCGACGATGCTCAGTCGTCAATCGAACTCAATCCTGCCGCTGTGGCGTTGAATCGAGAGTCGTTGCGAATCCCGACGTCCCAAACGGCGAGTTTTTCACCGCTAATCGAACATAAGA
>JAKBCQ010000421.1 GCA_021807585.1 Planctomycetota bacterium
CAGAGTCGGGGCGCCGACATCGACGTGGACGTCTCCCCAATTGGCGACGGGGCTTAAATTCCCGGCCGAATCGACCGCGGTCGCGACGATCATATTAGGGGTGTGAAAATCGGCGGGGTAGAGGATTTCGGGCTCTCCCGGCGTATCGATATTGTAGCTGTTGTTCCCCGCGGCGGTGACGACGACGACGTTGTTCGCCTGGGCGTAGGCGAGAGCGTCTTGGAGCGTTTTACCCAGGTAAGGATCGCCCGGGGTAGTATCGACGGGGTTGTAGCCGTATGCGACGCTGAGGTTGATCGCCGCGGCGCCGTGATTGACGGCGTAATAAATTCCTCGAATCAAAGCACTATCATCAATATATCCGCCGCTATTGGTGACGCGGATCGGCATGATCTGGACGTTCGCCGAGCTTCCGCCGGGTTGACTTTCGGCGGCCTGAATACCGGCGACAATGTTATCGGCGACGGTCGATCCATGCCAGTGTCCGAGGTTTCCCGACGGGGTGTAACCGTTATCTTGGACGACCGAATTCCCGCCTTGGGCGGTTGTTTGTTGGGTGAACGCGTTGTAGCCCGAGGAGAGGTTGTAATAGGGTGCGTCGGTGATGCTTGAGAGGTCGATTCCGGTATCGATCAGCGCGACAAGCGTGGTGGGAACCGTCCGCGGCTCGAGCGGTTCGAGTCGGGGGAATGAGCGGTCCGGTCGTCTCCGTTTGGGTCTCATGATCGTCGTTCCGTCATGGCGGTTTTGGCTTGGGTGGAGGGGGAACGAAGTGAAATATAGAACAAGGATCGCGTGGGGTGGGGGCGATTCTCGGAGATTGTCCGGGAAAATGAGCGGGGAACGACGATTTCATGCGTCGCGACGATCGGGAGGGATTTGCGATTTCAGCCGAGAAAGACGGTTGACAAACGCTTTCATTCATTATAATATGTGGCATTAAAATGATTTAAGTGATATTAGTCGTCGAATCAATGAGACCGCGGTTTCGCGGGTTGATCGCAGGCCTGGATGAGTCGATCGAGATCGGCGCGGAGGGAGGTGAGCGAGGGGCGTTCGTCTTGGGGAAGATCGACGATCGCCGCCGGGTCGAGGATTCCCTTGAGGTTCTTGTCTTTGAGCCAGTATTGCAAAAGGGGTTTGATTTGAGGGCGTTTTTCGGGCGTTTCGATGATTTGGCGCTCGCGTAGTTTGAGATCGGAGCGGAGCCAGGAAACCGCTTGTTCGCGGAGGCCGCGGCGGTCGGTCTGGGGGAGCGATCGAGCGTCGGCGCCGAGCCCCGTTCCCGCGGCCGCGGCGACGCTCGCGGCGTTGTATCGATCGCCCAGTTTGAGATTCTCGGCGAGCGCCGGATCGGCGGCGAAGGCGAGCTTGTAAAGCTCCGCGGCGGCGGCGTAGAACTCACGCGTGCGCCACGAACAAAGCCGAGCGAGCAGAAGGATTTCCTTGACGTCGGTCGGTTTATAAGTCCCGGCGCGAAAAGCCGCGAATTGAGGTTCATGATCCGCCAGCGATCGTGCGAGGTCGCGCATCTGAACCATGTTATTATATAAAGGATCGTCTTCCGATAACAGTTTGAGACCGCGATCGAGTTCGTGAGTCGCGCGGCGAAAATCGCCGAGGTAATAGTATAAGTCGCGTCCCAGATTGCATCGTGCCGGGACGTGATCGGGGTCGATCTTCAACGTTTTTTCGTAAGCGGCGACGGCGAGGTCGATTTTCGCTTGTTCTTCGTAAACCCAGGCCATATTGAAGTACGCTTGTGCGTATTGAGGATCAAGCCGAATCGCGATTTGATAGTGACTGATCGCTTCGTCATATCGCTTCAGCGAAGAAAGGGCGTTTCCAAGATTGTTATAGGCGTCTGCATAATCGTTTTTATATCGAATCGCGTCTTGGAAGGCGGCGATTGCGAGCGTGTATTTGCGGTTTTTCTGGAGCGCGGTTCCCAGGTAGAAATGGACATTGGGGTTTCCACGGCTGAGAGCGAAAGCGGCGGCGACGTGCTTCTCGGCCTCGCGGGCGTAGTCGTTCGTCTTGGCATCGGCGATCAGCAGCGCCGCGGCGAGTTCGAGATGGAGCCAAAAATCGCCCGGCCGGCGATCGGTCGCCGATCGCAGCAGCGCGACGGCGTCGGATTCGGCATTCACCGATAAGAGCGTATCGGCGAGGTGATTGACGATCGATGGAGGGGAATCGGCGATTTTGGGATCGGCGGCAAGCGCGATGAGGCCGGAGCGATCGCGTTTTTCGATCGCTCGCCGGAGTGAATGAGTCAAGCTTGCCGGCGAAGGGTCGATCGCATCGGCAAGTGCGACGACGTTGTTCCTTCGGATGCGGCTCGATTCGAGACGAATCCAATCGTCGAGCGCAGCGACGAGTTCGAAACGGATTCCGCCGCGGGCGATTCGGCCGGCGTGCCAGGCGAAATCCTTGCCGTCGATATCGACTCCGTAATCGCGAAACGCCTTGGCGTACGCTCGCGCGGCCTGATCGGCGACGGCTCGTCCTCCCGCGGCCTCGATGGGTCGATACCGAACCGCGTCGATCGCTCCCAGCATCGTGAAATCAGCGATCTTTTGTTTCAATGAATCATTCAGACGAGAATTCGTTTCCGTGATCAGCACGCCGACCGCCTCGACCGAGTCTTTGGCCTCGGCGGATCGTCCTTCGCGATAGAGGCGAGCGGCTCGATCGAGCGTCGCGGCGACTCGGCGTTCGATTTCGATCGCGCGTTCAAGCCGCGCCGAGCGAGCCTGGAGCGTCGTGAGCATTGCGGTCCCGACGATCACGACGATCGATCCGATCGCGACCGCAAGCGCACCGGTGAGGCGTCGCTGCCTGCGCTCAACCGCGATTTCGACTTCGGCTTTGACTCGCGCCAATTCCGAAAGTCGTAGCCGTTCGCGAACGCCTTCGAGATAGGCGCCGATGGCGTCGGCGACCTCGGCGGCGTCGCGAGGACGTTTCGCGGGATCGAACTCCAAACAGCGAAGCGCAATCGCTCGAATTTCCGAATCGGCGTCGCATATTTCGATCTGTTTACGCGTGATCGCGAGATCGTCGGTTCGAGCGGACCTGAGGATCGCGTCGCCCGATCCGCCGCCGCGCGGCGGCCGCCCCGTGAGGATCGCGCACAAAATCCCGCCGAGGCCGAAGACGTCGCAACGGGAATCGAGCGATTCCACCTCGCCCCGCGCCTGCTCGGGAGACATGTAAGCGGGCGTTCCCAATATCGATCCCTCACGCGATTCGAATCCCGATCCCGATCCCGATCCCGGATCCGAACCCCCCTGCCCGCTTCGTGAGGTGACGATTCGGCTCACCTCGGCGACGGTATCGGCCGCGGCGCGATCGTCAAGCCGCAACGTCTCCGTCGCGTTATGAATCGATATGTCATCAAGTAGAGTGCTATTATTTTTATCTGTATCTAATTTATCTATATTTATTGAGACATTTTGCTCGGACACTTTGGCGAGGCCCCAATCCATCACCTGCACCTCGCCGAAGGCGCCCGCCATGACGTTCGCGGGTTTAAGATCGCGATGGATCACGCCCCGCGCGTGCGCGTAGGCGATCGTTCGGCAAATCTGGTCGAAGATCGCCAGGAATCGAGGGAGATCGGCGGCGGGGTTGGGCCGTTCGGCCAGCATCGCCGCGAGCGTCCGCCCCTTGACGAGCTTCATCGTGAAATACGGACGACCGTCGTGGAGAACCCCCGCCTCGTGTACCGGCACGATCCCCGGATGCTGCAACTGACCGAGGATCTGCGCCTCTTCAATAAAACGAAAAATCATTTCTGGTTTATGACGATGTGATTGTTTCAATACCTTGATCGCGAGCGAGCGGTTGAGGTCGATATCACGCACGCGATAAATGATTCCCATGCCGCCGCGGGCGATTTCCCCTTCGACTTGGTAGTGCGAAAGCTCGATCGTTTCGGCATGGTCGTTTGAGATGATTGAACCGATCGATTCGCCGTCGTCGAGCATTTCGTCGCTCGGATCTTTGAGAGCGATTCGAGGGGTCCGCATATTACCGATAATCCGCGCGAGCGATGCGGCGAAATCGGACCGGGTGGAATCCCCCGGCACGGCCGTCGCGTTGGTTGCAACCGTTGCGTTCATCGTGGTCGTTGCGACCGTCGCGTTCCGCATTTCTTCTCGCGCGGCGACGACCTTGGTATTGAATTCGGCATGATCCGCGAGCGATGACGCGACGGTCTGGGGAATGAGTACGTA
>JAKBCQ010000422.1 GCA_021807585.1 Planctomycetota bacterium
ATCGCCTATTTTTTTTGCACGCGACGCGCGCGACGATCCATGGTACGGGTAATATCGTGAAGATAGTTAGTTTCGGCAATGACCGGGCGATCGGGAAGGGTTGGGACGAGCGTGCGAGCGGATCGACGCACGGCAAACGCAATCGTCGGCTGAACCGGGCCGGCATCTTCGGGCTTGGCATCGTTCGAACCGCCTTGTTAACATAATGAAGGAAAGATTCCGTGGCCGTAACGGCTGATTGAGGAGGTTCCGCGCGATGCGACGTGATTGCGAGCCCCGCGAATCGAGCGTGACCGGGCGCGTTCTCAGGCGATGTTCTGTCGTGCGCCCCGTCGTTTTGTTAATGATGCTGGAAGCCGCGCCGCTCTGGGTCGCTTGCTCGCTCGCGACCGCGCGGACCGCTCATCAGCCGGCAAGTAATCGTTCAGATCTTGATCCGAAGGTTGAAGCGAAGCGGGAGAACCGCGTCGCCGCGGACGAGAAAGCCGAAAAGGTCGCGGGAAAAGCCGACGCCGACGCGGAGAAAGCGAAACCCGACGCGTCGAAGCCGGCGCCGCTGCGCGCCGATGAAGGCGTGCGATTTGCTCCCTGGGAAGATCCGGTCTATCCGTTCGTGCCGCTTCGACCGCGGACGGTCGAGGAGAGGAAGCGGATCGAGGCGATCAAAGCGTACGTTCGAGCGCGCGTGCTCGAAGACGAACGGAAGCTCGAGGCCGCGATCGACCTGCTCAAGAAGGCGCTCGACGACGATCCGCAATCGATCGCGTCGCTCAAACGTTTGAGCCGCATCTGTTTCGCGCTCAACCGCGGCGACGACGCCGAACGGTTCGGCGCGCGGGTGCTCGACGTCGACCCCGGCGATCTATTCACGCTAAGACAAATGATCGCGCGTTATTCACGATCGGCGCGATCCGAGGCGGCGATCGATCTCTTGAAGAAGGCCGAGGCGAACCCCAAGCTCGACAAACGATCGGCGGCCTATCTCGTGATCGAGCGCGATCTCGGCCTGTTGTATTCGATACGCCCCGACAAAATCCAAGAAACCGCCGACGCCTGGGCGAAAGTCGTCGAGGCGCTCGACGATAAAGCCGCCAATCGCTTCAGCGTGGTTGAACAACGGCTGATACTTGGAAATGAAGAATCGAACACTTATTTAGAATTCGGCGTCGCGTTCGCGCGTGCGGGGCGTTTCGACCAGGCGATCAAGGCGTTTCGGCGCGGGTTGACATACGATCCCGATAACTTCACGATTCCGGTGAAGCTTGCCGAGGCGTATCTCGACGCGGGTCGTAAGACCGAGGCGCTCGAGGTCATCGAGCAATGGGTGCGATTGCGGCCTCAAGGGCGCGACGGTTACGCTTTGCTGGCGCGGATTTATCGTGCGCTCGCTCGTGAAAAAGAGATTATCCCTCGGCTCGAGGCCGCGTCCAAAGCCGATCCCCAGAACGTCAGTCTGCTGTTGACGTTGTCCGACGAGTATCGCGCCGCGGGACGTATCGACAAATCGACCAAGGCTCTCGAAGCGATCATGCAACTCGCCCCCGCTCCGCAAACCTACGGAATCCTCGGCGCGGCGTATCTTAAAGAGAAAAAATGGGAAGATTTGATCAAGCTTCTCGGCGGAGCGCTGAAGAATCAGGTCGGGATCAACGCGATCGAGCCGCAGATCAAAGAGATCATCGACGATCGTCCGACAGCGGAGTCGTTCATCGACGCCGGGATTAAGATGTTCACAAATAATCCCGCTTCAATTGATATGTACAGTCGAAACTTACTGGCATACATTGCGACTCAGGCGAAGCTCGCCGAAAAGCTGGTCGAGCTCGATAAACTGGCGATCAAGATCAACCCCATCCCGCCGAATTACCGCGAACTCGCGATGGCGCAACAGCGAGCGGGGCGATACGAAGACGCGGTCAAAACGCTCGAAGAGCTCACACTGCGGTTTCCCCAAGAACGCAACGCGATGCACCTTATTCTCGTGGCGTCGATCGAGTTCGACGCGGGTCAATTCGACCGTGCCGCCGAAGCGGCGCGGCGGGCCGTCAAGATGGAGCCGAACAACTCCGAAATCGTTTATCGAGGCGCCTTCATTCTGGCGCGTGTCGGCCGCGTCGACGAGGCCGTCGTACTCCTGACAAACGCCGAAAAGCTTGATCCCGACAACATCGCTCTCTTCCGCATGCACGGGCTCCTCCTGGCGCAGGCGGGCCGCGACGACGAGGCGATTCGTTTCTTCAAAGATATTCTCGATCGCAAAGAAGACGACGAATCGTTCGTCAAAGCGGCGCGATTGGGTTTATCAATTGCTTATACTAATAAAAGTGATTACTCCGCGGGGGAGAAAGAGCTCGAGATCCTGCTGGAGAAATTCCCCGACGACCCCGAGGTGAACAACGATCTCGGTTACCTGTACGCCGATCAGGGGAAGAACCTTGAAAAAGCCGAGGCGATGATCCGCAAGGCGCTCGACGAGGAAAAAGACAACTCGGCTTATCTCGACAGCTTGGGTTGGGTTTTGTTTAAACGAGGGAAGGCGAAAGAAGCCGTCGAGCCCCTCTCGCGCGCCGCGCAAGACCGCGAGGGGACCGACACCACCGTTCATGAACACCTGGGAGACGTCTACTTCGAGCTGCAAGAGTACGACAAGGCGCGCGAGTCTTGGGAAACCGCCGAAAAGAAGGGGGTGAAGGCGCATCCTCCCGATAAACACCTCCCCGAAATTCGCAAAAAGCTCGAATCGCTCAAAAAATTCAAACAGGCGCCCAAAACCGCGACGAGCGGCAGCATTTGACGCGACCACGTACCAGGCTCGAAGCTCGCGTACGATGCGAACCGCGTATGATTCGTTCGCGACTCGTTTTCATCAATCATCAGTGTATTTTCCGTGGAATCGACAAACAGCTTTCTTTTTGATAGGAGCCGATTCGGTTATGGCAGGCCATTCGCACGCCGCGAACATCGCGCATCGCAAAGGGATCGTCGACGCCAAACGGGGCAAGCTGTTCAGCAAGCTTTGCCGTGCGGTCTATGTAGCCGCCCGACTCGGCGGGGGTGATCCCGATTCCAACCTCAAGCTTCGCTACGCGATCGATAAGGCTCGATCGTTCAGTTGTCCCAAAGAGAACATCGAACGCTCGATCAAAAAAGGAATCGGCGAACTCGGCGGCGCCAATTACGAAGAGATCCTCTACGAAGGCTTCGGTCCGGGTGGCGTCGCGGTCCTCTGCGAGATCCTCACCGACAACCGCAACCGAACCGCGGGTGAAATCCGCAAAACGTTCGAAATCTGCGGAGGAAACCTCGGCGGAGCGGGGAGCGTTTCCTACCTGTTCAATTACAAAGGCTGGTTCATTATCGATAACGAGTCGATTGATGAAGATAAGCTAATGGAAATCGCGCTCGAGGCCGGCGCCGACGACGTCGTTCGCGGCGAGGACGTTTTCGAGATCACGTGCGACGCCAAAATCTTCGATTCGGTGCGCCAGGCGCTCGCCGATCACAAGATCGAAACGATCACCGCCGAAACCCGATACATTCCCACCACAACCGTCGAGATCGACGGCGATAACGCCAAAAAAATGCTCAAACTCCGCGACCTCCTCGACGATAACGACGACGTCCAGTCGGTCCACGCCAACGAGGTCGTCGCCGAGGAAGCCGCGGCTTGACGCCGCGATCATTTACGCATGCCGGCGCTTTTGTTTGTTAACACGCCGTCGTGCGAATTCTTCTTGCAATTGATGTTTCATCCTTCACCTTGTTTTAGGGACCGATCATGGCGTCGACCGTTCGACCCGGCTTCGTGAAATCCGACCGCCTGCAGAAACTTCCCCCGTATCTTTTCGCCGAGATCGACAAAAAGAAAAAAGCGGCGATCGCGCAGGGACGCGATGTTCTCAACCTCGGCGTCGGCGATCCCGATCGCCCCACCCCCGCGGCGATCATCAAAAGCTTGCAAAAACATGTAGAAAACTCCAAGTTTCACCAGTACGCGCTCGATCAAGGCGCTCCCGAACTGCGACGCTCGATCGCAAACTTCTGCGCCAAGCGTTATGGAATCGAGCTCGACCCCGAGACCGAAATCCTCCCGCTCATCGGCTCGAAGGAGGGAATCGCGCATTTCCCCCTCGCCGTCCTCAATCCGGGTGATGTCGCGCTCGTCCCCGACCCGTGCTACCCCGTTTATCGCAGCTCGAGCCGGTTCGCGGGAGGCGAAGTGCACGTCATGCCCCTCCGA
>JAKBCQ010000423.1 GCA_021807585.1 Planctomycetota bacterium
GTCGGCTATGTGGACCACCTGGAGATAACGGCCCGCCGAGGTACGAGGGTACATTGCCATCAGTCTTGTCGAGAATGCATACGAGATGATCGATTTCCGCGGCTCTCGCGGTCCGAGAACGGTAAACACGTATCCCAACCATCTTAACATATTGAAAGACAGACTTCACAAGTGTGTCGCGGTGAGCTCCGACATAATGAGTTTCGGCGAGCGATGTCTCCACGCATCATGTCGTAAACGGCGCGCGCCGTTGATGTTTTATGGGAACGTCGCACGGGCGCCGAATTGATAAGTTTTTCCGTGGAGTAATCTTGATTGAGATCGAAACGGGAGGTGCGCGACATCGTTCTCGAACGGAGCGGTTCATGGTATTGCGAGTTCGATCGGATTGTTTGGCGCCGAGATATGACGTGTCGTCGCCGGAGAGCGTGGAGGAATCGGCGAGTTTCTCGATTCCTTCAGACTCGGCTTGGGCGACGGTTCCCAGGCTTTGGTCGCGGAGCCGCACGGTTCCGATGGCGCCATCCGAGCACGGGTCGCAAGGTACGTCTTCGATCGATTCCAAGTGGATGATCGGCGGTCGCCCGCGGCGCTGGGTGGGTGAATATTTGCTGATCGAGCGGTTGGGAGGAGGGGGTCAGGGGACGGTTTGGAAGGCGGTGCGGACCGAGCCGTTCGTCGAGCTTGTGGCGCTGAAGATGCTTTCGCCGCTGTTCGGTCAGGACGAACGACGCGTGGCGCAACTGAGGCGCGAGGCCGAACGCGCGGCGCGGCTGAACAGTCCGTCGATCCTTCCCGCGTACGATTTTGGAATCGCCGAAGGGATCGTTTATATGGCGATGCCTCTGATTCGGGGATTCGCGCTTTCCGAGGTGATCCGGCAGCGAAGGCATTGGGTCGCGGGTCGACCGCTGGGCAAATGGCATCCGCTGGCGCTTCTGGCCGATCAAGATTATGAAGAGCGGATCGTACGGATCATATCACGGATCGCCAGGGCGCTTTCCGAGGCGCACTCGGCGAACGTCGTACATCGAGATATCAAGCCAAGTAATATTTTAATTGATGAATATTCAATAATAGATGTCTATTTATCGGATTTCGGTCTGGGGCGCGATCTCGACGTCGCGACACCGGCGCAATTGAAAGACGGAGCGGGAACGCCGATTTACATGGCGCCCGAAAAACTATTGAAAGGGTATTTTGACGAGGTGCGATGCGACGTGTATTCGCTCGGCGCCACGTTGTTTGAAGCTCTGACGACGGCTCAGCCGTTTCAGCCTCCCGCCGAAATGCCGAGGATCGTTTGGCCGACATTCATGGCGGCGCAAAAAACGCCCGGAATACGCGACGTGAAACCGAATCTCGATGAAACGCTCGAGGCGATCGTGTTTCAATCGATGAGCCGAGATCCCGAGATGCGATACGCGACCGCCGATCAATTCCGCGTCGATCTCGACGATTATCTCGCGGGGAAACCGCCGCGCGGACTCGCCGCAAGAAGTCGATAAGTCTAAATGTTATCGAATAGGTAAATCATATAATTATCGGATATGATTGAGGAGGACGATTCGCCTGGATCGATCGAGGTCGGCGGCTTCGATCGTGATCGAGCCTCCCGCCGCGGGCTCGGCGCTCCAGGCGGGCGCGGCCTGTAAAAAGCATTCAAGCGGTTGAATATTCAAGTTGATCTTGGGCGTTTTGTAATGCATCGGAATGACGACGCGGGGGTCGATCGCTTCGAGGAGATCGGCGACGAGCGGGAGATCGATCGTCGGGGCGCCTCCCGCGGGTATGAGGACGACGTCGGCGTGACGGATCGGTTCGAGTTCGGCCTCGGTGAGCGAATGTCCCAGGTCGCCCAGGTGGACGAGGTGAATTCCCTCGGAACGAAAGTGAACGATTGTCACCTCGTCTTCGGCAAGTCGCTCGGGGGTTTCGAATACGTGAATCGCCTCGATGTGGATTCCGCGGACGGTTCTTCCCGCGGGAGGGAGTTCGAGTGCTCGAACGACTTCAAACGGCGGGACGATTTGTCCCAGGTGGCTGTGATATCGATCGTTTTCGTGGCTGACGATCACGATATCGGCGGGCTCGGCGATCGGTTCATATCCCCCCGAATCGGGGGAACGATACGGGTCGATGATGATGCGAAGCCCCGCGGTTTCAATCAGAAACGCCGCGTGGCCGTACCAGGTGATTTTCATCGCGATCGATCCCCCCGCGCGGCGACTCGTCCAATTAATTGGATTTGTTATTACGTTGATTGAACGCGACCGCGAGGACGACGACGGTTCCCAGGACGAGCCCTTCGACCTCGGTGCTCGATACGCCCCATTTGAACTGGCCCGTCCCTTTGATGACGATCTGAACGAGGACGAGGCCGAGGACGGTTCCACGGATCGATCCCGCTCCTCCGGATAGGCTGCATCCCCCGACGACCGCCGCGGTGATCGCCCACAATTCGTAGCCGATGCCGAGGTTGCCGTCCCCCTGTCCCGTGCTCCCCGCGAAGAGGATGCCGCCGAGCGCCGCGGCGAGCCCCGATAGGCCGTAAGCGATCACTTTGAGCCTGGGAACGCGAAGCCCCGAAAGCCTGGCCGCGGCCTCGTTGCCGCCGAGCGCGTAAAGATGACGACCGAGGACGGTCGTTCCCATGATGACGCTAAGGATGATCGCAAGCACCGTGAAGATCGTCACAGTTACGGTCGTATCGTTGCCGAGCTTGACGAACAAGGCGCTCGTGATGCCGATCGGCTGCGACAGGCTGATCAACCGCGCCACGCTCCGCAGCCCGGCAAGGGTGGCCAACGTCGCAATAAACGGTGGCAGACGTATTTGATTGATCAAGAAAGCATGAAAGACGCCGATGAGGAAACCCGCGGAGAGGGTGATCACGAGGGTGACGCCGACGAGCGCCGGCTGCGGCGGGCTTCCACCCGGCCAAAGCGCGGGGAGCCAGTCGCGCATCAGCCGAGCCGCGACGACCGACGACAGGGCCACGACCGAGCCGACCGAGAGGTCGATCCCTCCGGCGATGATGACGATCGCGGCGCCGAGCGAGAGGACGCCGAAGAGCGCGATCTGGTGGAGCATGTCTTGAAGGCTGTAGGGCGAATAAAACGAATCGCGCGCCGACGAGAGATAAATCACCCCCAGCACCGCGGCGACGCCGAGAAAAAGCCCTGTTTCCTGGAGCCGAAACACTCCCTTCCACCACGTTCGGGACGACGACGATCGATCGCTCATGACGATTTCAAGCCTTTGCTGGTAAGCCATTTTTTCATCTCTTCGATCGTCATCACGTTTTCGACTTTAACGCGCGAGTCGGCTTTGGGAAGGATAACCCGGACGCCCGTTTCAATTGTCGTTACGCCTCCTGGAAGCATCTCGTTGAGCGTCTTTTGATCCTTCTGGATCTTCGCCTTGAGCAGCTTGATGCCTTGAAAGCCGATATCGTAGGGGTTTTGGCACACGGTCGCGTCGATCCAGCCGTTTTCAAGTTGTTCGACGGCACGCTCGTCGAGATCAAAGGTGATGACCGTCACTTTGGAGCGGAGTTCGGCGAACTTGTTGATTTCTTGAGCGATCGCCGGGGCGTTGTACGACCAGATGCCAAGCATCACCCCCATTTCGGGGTATTTGGTGATCGCCGTACGAACGTTGACCGCCGCACGGTTTTTATCGCCGCCGTCGGTGAAGGTTTCGAGCTCGGTGAACGAGTCGCCCGCGCCGGCGAAGAAGCTTTGACGGCGGTCGATCGCGTTCGCGGCCTCTTTGCTGCCGACAAAGACGACGACGGGCCCTCCTTTGGGCCGGAGCGACGCGGCGACCTTTCCGGCGATTCGGCCGGCGGCGCGATTATCGGTGCCGATATAAGCCTCGCGTGAATCGGCGGCGCCGTCGGAATCAATCGCGATCACGATCTTTCCCGCCTTGCGGAGCTCACGCATCGCCGAGGCGACCCCCTCGGCCTTGGCCTCGATTACCGATACCGCAACCCCTTGAACATCGGGAAGACTGAGGACGTCTTTGAGGATTCGGATTTGCCCCTGAACCGAACCCTCGTTGCGCCTCATCTCGGCGTCGACGTTAAGTTCGGCCGCGGCGTCTTTCATCCCCTTTTCGACCGCGGTCCACCAATCGGCGTTACTGTTGGTAACGAATATGATGCGAGGTTTACCTGAAGCTTGCGGCTTCGAACCCCCGACGCCACCGCCGCAACCCGTCATCGCCAGAT
>JAKBCQ010000424.1 GCA_021807585.1 Planctomycetota bacterium
GGTGCGCGAGGTTTCGGGTTGGACTTCAAAAGGCAAGCATACGACGACGTTCGCCGAGCTGATCAAGCTCGAGTCGGGGGGTCGCGTCGTCGACACCCCCGGGCTTCGCCAGTTCGAGCTTTGGGGAGTCGAACCCGGCGAGCTCGAAGGATTCTTCGTCGAGTTCCGCCCGTTCATCCCCCTTTGCCGCTTCCCCGATTGCTCGCACACGCATGAAACCGCGTGCGCCGTCAAAGACGCGGTGAGCCTCGGATTAATCCATATCGGCCGGTATGAAAGTTATCTCAAACTTCATTTCCGCCGACCCGAGGAGGGGGATTGAGCGGGCGCCGATTCGTATCGATTGATTTATATGCGATGTCGCAGGTCGAACCGCGATACGCCTTCGCACGGCGCGGTGAGGCGAAGACGGCCTCTCGCTCGTCGCATCGCTCAAAAATCGCTTTGAGACACGACCTCGCCGCCGGCTCGCGTCGCCAAGGCTTTGTATGTCTGATAATTGATCGTGGATTTGAGGAACGAAACGTGGCCGTCGGCGAACAGGAAGTTCACTCCCCCTCCCGAATGAAGGCTATAGAACTGGTTGACGTCCGAATTCGGCGCTCCCGGACCGACACGTTCGCCGACATGCCCCAAAACCATGCCGGGGCTCGTCTCGATCCGATAATTGCCGATGTTGTCGTTATCGTTCGGATATAAAAGCGCGTTCGCCACCGAACCGACCCACGTCGCCTCGCCGAGCCTGTGCGATCGCTCGCCGATCGCGATCGTCGTCGATGAACCGTCAAGAATATCGCGCATCGCGATCGAGCTGTCGCGGAAAAAAAGCCCCGATCCGTCGGGTCCCGGCTCTCCCAATCCATACATCCCCGCATAATTTGACGAGGCAAGTTGACAGATATACTGAATCGGCGATCCCGTCGCCCAGTCGCGATTCACCGCCCACCAGTTCGGTCGAGCCGTGTCCGAAGGGCAGAGGAACGACTTCACAACGGGTAAACGCGCCGTCATGTTGGAGGGATGTTCGATCGCCAGGTTGAAATTGATCGCGTTGAAGAGGTTGGGATCGTCCATCTGCGGCAGGAACATCGAAGCCCATCCCCACCCGGGCCCCGTGTCGTTTCCCTCGAGGTCGAAATTGGAAACGTATCCGGGAGGAAGGACGCGGAGCGAACCGTCATAAGCCGCAAGCGCCACGCCGATTTGCTTGAGGTTGTTCACGCACTGGGCTCGACGAGCCGCCTCCCGCGCTTGTTGCACGGCGGGCAGTAAAAGAGCGATCAAAATGCCGATGACGGCGATCACAACCAAAAGTTCGATCAGCGTGAAACCCGCGTGATCGAGCCGCTCGGAGCGTCTCAGGTACAACTCGGGATCCCGTCCTTTCGCGATCGGAAACTTTCGCTTCGAGGGTCGTTTCTCGAAGATTACCCGATTCTTCCCGGTTCGAGCAATCCAAAACCCACCGACCCGGCGTGATCGAACCGACCCATCCAAGAGTCAACATGCCGATGTTTGCGTGGTAAAAGTGGACCTCGGCGTCTCATGAAAATCAATAACTGCATTTATCAAGAATAATGTTCCGATCGCAATTGGATTTGACGAAGCAATTCCGCGACGTCGATTTGGTCGAATGAATCGACGACGAGATCGGCGCCCGCTTGTTCGAGCGTTCCGGCGTGATGCGTCGTCGTGATTCCGACCGCGATCATATCCGCGGACTTGGCGGCTTCGATGCCGAACGGGGCGTCCTCGAAAACGACCGCGCGTCGCGGTTCGACCGCCGCTTTCCTCGCCGCGACGAGGAAGACTTCGGGATCGGGTTTGCCGCGCGAGATGTCTTCAAGCGAGGCGATCGAAGAGAACCGTCCTGTGAGCCCGCATTCGGCGATCGTCAGCTCGATGTTGGGTCGAACTCCGCTCGTGCCGACCGCGAGCAAAAAACCCGAGGAGGTCAACCGATCGAGCATCTCTCGAGCGCCGGAAAGGAGTTGGATTCGACCGCGAGCGAGATCGCGGTAACACTCCTCTTTGAGGTCCGAATAGCGGGCGAGAGTGGCGGCGTCGACTCGATTTCCCAATAAAAGCTCAAAGATCGATGGATTTGTCATACCAAAAGTTTTGTGGATAAATTCATCGGTGATGTCGAGCCCCTCGCGTCGGCCGAGTTCGACCCACGCCTGTTGATGGAACGGAAGGGAATCGACGAGAACGCCGTCGTGGTCGAGGATCGCGAGAAACGGTCGTAATTCGGTTCGCATTTCGATCGGTACATCCTATCGCGGTGGGATCGGCGGGTTATCGAAGCGAATATGATAACACGCCGGTGCGCTCCCTGACGACGTCATTCGCGAGGAACGATTCCGCAATCCCGAACGCGCGGAACGAGTGCGCCGCGGATGCGATCGATCAAACAGCCCCGAACGGTCGCCCCGAATTTCCTCCCGGAGTTGGTTTCGCATGCGCGGTCGATCAATCCGGGGTCGTGTTTGCGGGATGAGAAGGCGTTCATCAAGCCTCATATATGAGTAATCTTTTTAAAATAAGCCTCGCCTCGTTTCTCGTGCGCCTAAAAGCGACGTTTATCGGCTTAACGTCGCATCTTTCGGCTTGGATTTCACCCGGACGCTTAATTTCGCAAGAAAATAAAGCCGCACGGTTCATTAAAGCCACTTATGTTGATTCTTGACAACAAAGATTGGAATCTCCAGGATACGAGCGTATCGTAGGAGATGAAGATAACCGCGGAACACCGAGACGCCAAGTCTGCCGGCGGGGCGTGCATACCCTAGACCGAGAGGAACCGATCGATGACTCGACACTCCAAAATCGCGATTGTTCCATTCATGGTATGTTGTTTTCTCTTTTGCTTATCGAGAGCGTCGCGCGGCGATTACGTCGTACAGGGTATTATGGGAGGCGTCGATCAAAATGATGGTAATAATTATCTAACGGCCCAGCCAGGCATCGGCGCCGCCAGCGGAGAGTATAAGGCCGACATCAACAACGGTTACGGCGAGTTCCTCTTAAATCTCTCTGGGTTGAATATCACGAGTATCACTATAACAGGCAATGTGCAGGTTGATTATGCCGGTCCGGAGAACTCCATCTACATTCCAATCAATCTCCCGAACCAAACCACGACAGACATTTTGACAGGCGCCACTCCGATTTTCTATCCTGGGACGACAATTCAAGACCTCAATACTTATAATGAAGATATTTTCAACGGCATCAATCATTCGCAACTGGGATTTGCTGATGCGTCCGTCGGGGTAAACGGAGGATATTTCTCCAACACTGTCGACAATCCCGTTATAATCCAAAACATCATCAACATCGCGAAAGCGAACTACGGGGTATTCTTCATCGGATTTCCCACGGAGTTCCAGCAAGGATTGAACTCATTCACCGACGTCAACATCGACGTCCACACATCGGGAATCACCCCGCAATCCGCGGTTCCCGAGCCCGCCTCGCTCACGCTCGCGTGCCTGGGAGGCGCGGGGATCGCGCTCGGACGCCGCCTCGTCAAACGCCGCCGTTAAATTCATATACCAATAATTATTTATATAAAATGGAGCACGACGATCATAAGGCGATCGATTCCGTTGGACCGATCGTCTTGGACTTCGTCTCTTCAATCGATTTGAAGAACCGGCGATCGGTGCGGTCGATTTGACGTTGACGGCGCCCGCCGATTCGCGAAAGAATTCGACGGTCGCGTTCATTGGAGGCGTCGGATCGATTTCATGATGGCGTATTTGGAGCACTTTCCGATCATCGGCCGTGATCGGCGCGGGGAGAACCGCCGATGAGACGTGTCGAATCCCCGCAAGCTCCGATTGTACTCGATTCGATCGCCGCGGTTCGCGAAGCGTCCATGCTCGCGCGGACCGCGGGCAAAACGATCGGCCTTGTGCCCACGATGGGGGCTCTTCACGAAGGGCACGCTCGCTTGATTGACGCGTGCCGCTCGGCGTGCGATCACGTCGTCGTTTCGATCTACGTCAATCCCACGCAATTCGGGCCCGGCGAAGATCTCGACCGTTACCCCCGTGCGCTTGAAGCCGATCTCGCGATCTGCCGAGCCCGCGGCGTCGACCTCGTCTTCGCGCCCAACGACCGCGAAATGTATCCTCGGGGAACGATCGCGACCAAAATCGAAGTCGGAGACATTGGAAACGTCCTCGAAGGGGCGATCCGTCCGGGGCATTTTCAAGGCGTCGCGA